>JAGMEZ010000473.1 GCA_023127905.1 Caldifarciminota bacterium | reverse complement strand
GAGTATACGGCTCTTGTCGCAAGCGGAGCACTTCCCTTTACTGATGCACTGCATCTCACAAGACTCAGGGGTGAACTAATGTCCCTTGCTGGAGAAAAATCACCTGGAACCATGGCTGCTATCATCGGATTATCAACAGAAGAGGTCAAGGGTATCTGCAAAGAACTTGAAAAAGAAGGAATTATTAATCCTGCCAATTTCAATTCATTGATTCAGACAGTAATAACAGGTGAGATACCCCTTGTTCACAAAGCAATGGAAATTGCAAAACAGAGAAGAGCAAAAAGGGTAATAGAGTTGAATGTTAGTGGTGCTTTCCACTCAAAGCTTATGGAGGATGCTTTTATTCCATTTAAGAAGGTTCTTATGAAACAAGAATTCCAAAACCCACGAATACCAATAGTAATGAATGTAATAGGTGATATCGTAAAGGATGAAAGAGACATACGAAATGCTATTACAGAACAAATTCTCAACCCTGTCCAATGGGTAAAAACTCTTTTTACATTGGAAACTTCCGGAGTTGATTCGCTCCTGGAGATAGGACCAGGAAAGGTTCTATCCGGACTGGTTAAAAGAACAATAAAGGACGCGGAAGTATATAATATTGATGATGCTGAATCACTCAACAACTTCATGGAAAAAGCTAAAGGATGAAAGAGAGTAATAACTGAAATAAAATGGGGGAACAAATGAAGGTGGCAATAATAACAGGTGGAGCAAAAGGTATAGGGAAAGCAATTGCGCAGAAACTTGCATCACTAAGTATTAATATTGCATTGTGGGATGTCATTGACGAGGGAGAAGAAAGTGCAAAGGAGATTGCTACAACCCATAATGTAACTTCCACTTTTTACAAAGTTGACGTATCAAAATACAATAATGTAATGGATACGGTAAAAAAATTGCTTGACGATTTTAAAAAAATAGATATAATAATCAACAATGCTGGAATTACGAGAGATGGTTTGCTCTTAAGAATGAAACCAGAGGAATGGCAAAGTGTCCTGGATGTTAACCTAACAGGATGTTTTAACTGTACAAAGGCAGTATTGAAGTCAATGACTTCACAGAGATGGGGAAGGATTGTCAATATCTCCTCTGTCGTGGGAATTACCGGAAATTTTGGACAATCAAATTATGCAGCATCAAAGGCAGGGATAATAGGTTTTACAAAATGTATCGCAAAGGAGGTGGCAAAAAGGAACGTAACGGCAAATGTAATAGCACCAGGTTTTATAGAAACAGATATGACTTCCTCACTTCCAGATGAAATAAAGGAAGCATATCAAAAACAGATCCCCATTCAGAGGATGGGTAAACCTACTGACATCGCAAACGCTGTCTCGTTTCTCATTTCAGAAGATGCATCATACATAACGGGACAGGTAATCAATGTTGATGGCGGACTTGTTATGTAACACAAAGAAAATGAACCTAACTTAAAAAGGAGGCTTAAATGTCAAAGTTTGATGAAGTTAAAAAGATAATCTGTGAACAACTTGGTGTTGAAGAAAGCGCTGTAACAAAAGAGGCTCGTTTTATTGAAGATCTCGGAGCAGATTCACTCGATACGGTGGAACTTATAATGGCTTTTGAGGATAAATTCGATATTGAAATTCCCGATGAAGAGGCAGAAAAACTTACAACGGTTGGAGCAGCTGTTGAGTATCTTGAGAAAAAACTCTCTGTAAAAAAATAATAAAAATCAATACCTGAAGGGATAAATAATGGACAGAAGAACAGTTATTACAGGATTAGGAATCCTTACACCTATTGGAAATAATGTAAAAACATTCTGGGAAAATCTTACAACAGGAAAAAGCGGTATAGGTCCTGTTACCCACTTTGATGCCTCTAATTTTTCAACAAGAATTGTAGGTGAGATTAAGGATTTCGACCCGTTAAGATTCATTGATAGAAAGCAAATGAAAAGAATGGATCCTTTCTGTCAGTATGGAGTAGTTAGTGCTGCACAGGCAATGGAGGATTCAGGAATAGAATTAGAAAAGGAAAATATAGCGAGAATCGGAGCGATTGTAGCATCAGGCATCGGTGGTCTTACAACCTGGGAGGAACAACACAAACGACTACTTGAAAAAGGACCCTCAAGAATAAGTCCTTTCTTCATTCCATCAATGATTGTTAATACCGTTGCCGGGTCAATAGCAATTAGGTTTGGAATTAAAGGTCCTAATTTTGCTGTATCCTCTGCGTGTGCTTCAGCTGGTCATGCAATTGGAGAAGCATCCATGACCATTAAAACGGGAAAGGCTGACATCATGCTGGCCGGAGGATCAGAGGCAACTATAACTCCACTTGCTCTTGGCGGTTTCTGTGTAATGAGGGCAATCTCTGTAAGAAATGACGAACCCGAGAAAGCGTCTCGACCGTTCGATAGAGAGCGGGATGGCTTTGTCATGTCTGAAGGAGCTGGAATAATCGTTCTTGAAGAACTGGAACATGCCAAAGCAAGGGGTGCGCACATTTACTGTGAACTATTAGGTTACGGTGCATCGAATGATGCATTTCATATAACCGCTCCTGACGAGGAAGGAAAAGGTGCGGAATTGTGTATGAGAGCTGCAATAGAGGATGCTAAACTCGATTATGAAGATATTGAATATATTAATGCCCATGGAACTTCCACACCACTTAATGATAAAATAGAGACAAAGGCAATAAAATCCCTTTTTAAGGATCATGCAAAGAAACTTCTTGTAAGTTCCAATAAATCTATGATAGGTCACATGCTCGGTGCATCTTCTGCCAGTGAACTTATTGCAACGATTTTAACAATTAAGAACAGTGTTATTCCTCCAACAATCAATTACGAATTCCCTGACCCGGAATGTGACCTTGATTATGTTCCAAATCAAGCACGAGAGAAATCCATTAATGTTGCTATTTCTAATTCTTTTGGCTTCGGGGGTCACAATGTAACACTCGCGTTAAGGAAATTTAATGGTTAAAACCTCTATCGGACCAGCGATTAACTAATTCAATAAAATTGTAAAGAAAAACTATAGTTACTCCATGGAAGATATAAATATAAAACTCGGGCTTGAAATTGAAAAAATATCAAGGTTTAAAGAAGCAATGACTCACAGTTCATATGAAGGTAAAATAAACAATAAAAAACTCGCATTTCTTGGAGATGTTATTTTAGAACTTGCAGTAAGTTTACATACCCTTCAAAAATTTCCCCATCTCAATGTGGGAAAGATGACAGAGAAAAGAGCTACTATTGTGAATGCCCAATTTCTTTCAGATATAGCAAAAAAATGGGGATTGAATAAATTTCTCAGACTCGGAAAAGGGGAGAGGCAATCAGGTGGTGAAGAAAAGGAGTCAATTCTTTCTGAGACAGTGGAAGCGCTTTTAGGAGCGGTATATCTCAATTATGGATACGAAAAAACTGAAAGATTTATTCAACGAAATATCATACCCGAAAGGATCGAAACAGAAGACTGGAATGTAAAAGGAAGATTACAAGAACTTGTTCTCTCAAAAGGACTCAGACTTCCGGAATACTCACTTATACAGGATGAAATCCCTGAAGACAACAGGCTCTTTAAAGTAAAAGTTAAAATAAATGGTGAAATCCATGGGATCGGCGAAGGAAGAAATAAGAAAGAAGCGGAAGAGGAAGCGGCACGCAACGCACTTAAAGCTATAGAAAAAGCACAGAAAGGATAGGAATGAGGATAATTGTTTGCGTAAAGCAGGTACCTGATACAACAGAGGTAAAGATAAATCCCGAAACAAATACTCTCATCAGAGAAGGTGTTGAATCAATTGTAAACCCCTTTGACCTTCATGCTATTGAAGAAGCACTGAAAATAAAAGAGAATTTTAGAAGTGGTGAGATAATAGCAATTTCGATGGGACCACCACAGGCAAAGGAAGCACTCAAAGAAGTCATTGCAATGGGTGTAGATAAAGCATATCTTCTTTCTGATATTGCATTTGCAGGTGCAGATACACTCGCAACGTCTTATACCCTCTCTATGGCAATAAAAAAATTAGGTAATTTTGACCTTATAATTTGCGGAAAACAAGCAATAGATGGCGACACTGCACAGGTTGGTCCTGGTCTTGCTGGACATCTTGACATCCCACAGGTAGCATATGTAAAAAAAATTGAGAAGATTAGCGAAAACTCTGCGCGAGTGCAGAGGATAACAGAAGACGGTTATGAAGTAATTGAGACATCTCTCCCTGTAATCTTAACTGTTGTAAAGGATATTAATATCCCACGTCTACCGACACTAAGAGGAAAATTAATTTCAAAAAAGACCGAAATTCCAGTACTCACCCATCAGGATATTGGGACCGATCCAGACAAAGTCGGATTAGAGGGATCGGCAACGTGGGTTATAAAGATATTTTCTCCAGAAGTAAAAAAGGATAGTAAAATATTTAAAGACAATTTAGAAAGTTCTGTTGAAGAAATGACTAACGTATTAAAAGAAATAGTTGAAAGGACACAATAAATTTTATCTATTGATATAATAACCGAAACTGAAAAATAGGAAATTAGGAAAAGTGGAAGGAGTTCCTATGGTAGAAGGAAAAATTGTAAGGGTATCGGGTCCACTTGTAGTCGCCGAAGGTATGCTTGGGACAAAAATGTATGATGTTGTCAATGTTAGCGAAAAGAAATTAATGGGAGAAATTATTGAATTAAAGAATGACCTTGCATCAATTCAGGTATATGAAGATACCGAAGGGGTCGGTCCTGGAGAACCTGTCTATGGTACCGGTGCTCCATTATCAGTTGAGTTGGGACCCGGACTCATTGAATCGATATTTGACGGAACTCAGAGACCTCTAAATATCATCAAAGAAATGGCGGGTGATTATATTATGCGGGGAATTTCAATTCCAGGTCTTAGTAGAAAACGAAAGTGGAAATTTAAACCAACAGTGAAGAAAGGGGATACTGTTGTCAGTGGAGATATAATTGGAACTGTGAAGGAAACAACCCTTGTAACCGTCAAGATAACGGTTCCACCTGGAATAAATGGAAAAATCATAGCAATAAAAGAAGGTGAGTTCACCGTTGAAGAGACAGTAGCAACCATAAAGGATGGAAAAGAGGAAAAGGGAATAAAACTATCTCAGGTTTGGCCAGTCAGAATTCCCAGACCGTTTGCGAAAAAACTCTCTCCACTTGAAGCACTTGTAACAGGGCAGAGAGTTCTTGATACATTTTTCCCAATCGGAAAAGGCGGAACAGCCTGCGTTCCTGGTCCATTCGGTTCAGGGAAAACAGTAATACAGCACCAGCTTGCAAAATGGGCAGATGCTGAAATCATTGTTTACATAGGTTGTGGTGAAAGAGGCAACGAGATGACAGATGTACTCCTGGAATTTCCAGAACTTAAAGATCCAGGGAGTGGTGAACCACTTATGAAAAGAACTGTTCTAATTGCCAATACCTCTAATATGCCTGTTGCTGCACGGGAAGCATCCGTATATACAGGAATAACCATTGCGGAATATTTCAGGGATATGGGAATGAGTGTTGCCCTTATGGCTGATTCAACATCACGATGGGCAGAAGCAATGAGAGAAATATCGGGAAGGCTTGAGGAGATGCCTGGTGAAGAAGGCTACCCTGCTTATCTTGGTGCTCGGATTGCGTCTTTTTATGAAAGAGCTGGACGTGTTAAGTGTCTTGGAAGCGACGACCGTGAAGGGATGTTATCCGTTATCGGTGCTGTCTCCCCTCCAGGTGGTGACCTTTCTGATCCAGTAGTTCAGGCAACGTTACGGGTAGTTAAAGTCTTCTGGAGTCTTGAAGATAAACTCGCTGCAATGAGACATTTCCCGGCAATAAGCTGGCTAAATAGCTATTCGCTTTACGCTGATTCTCTTGAAAACTATTTCAAAGACACTGTTGAATCTGATTTCGTCAAGAATCAAAGAACAGCAATGATGCTCCTTCAGAATGAAGCAGAACTTCAAGAAATAGTACGTCTTGTCGGTGTAGATGCACTTAGTGAAAATGACCAGCTCACACTTGAAGTTTCACGATCCATACGTGAGGATTTCCTCCATCAAAATGCTTTTCATGACGTTGATACTTATACATCACTCAAAAAACAGTATACACTTCTTAAGGTCATTCTATATTTCTACGAAAGAGCAAAACAATCACTCGATGAAGGGATACCAATTAGCATGATAAAATCATTAAAGGTTCGCGATAGAATAGCGCGAGCAAAATATATTCCGGAGAATGAAATAGCGAAAATCGAAGAGATTATGAAGGATACAAATGAGGAATTGGCATCTATTTCAAGAGAAAAGATAAAATCAGAAGTATGAGATGCAGTTATTAAGTTATTATGTAATTGAGTTATTGAGTCAAAGGTGTGCGAGCGAAAGGGGTCAGACCCCTGGTTACGGGCATACACGCAGGGGTCTGACCCCAATACTAATCGTAGGAGGTTGAATGTTCAAAGATTATCTAACTATAACTGATATTTCTGGACCGCTTCTTATTGTCGATCAAGTCAATGATATAAAATTTGGTGAACTTGTAGAAATATTCCTTCCTAATGGGAACAAAAGAAGAGGACAGGTACTTGAGGTAAACAGAAATACTGCGCTAATACAGGTTTTAGAAGGAACATCCGGTATAGATGTAGATAAGAGCAAGGTTCGTTTTCTTGGTAGGGAAATTGAACTTAGTGTTTCCATGGATATGCTCGGACGTGTTTTTGGTGGTCTTGGAGCACCAATTGACGGTGGACCATCAATAATTCCTGACGAAAGGGTTGACATAAGCGGAGCTCCGATAAACCCGACTGCACGTAATTATCCAAATGAGTTTATCCAAACAGGCATATCTACAATTGATGGATTGAATCCTCTCGTAAGAGGACAGAAACTTCCTCTTTTCTCAGGTTCAGGACTTCCTCACAACAGATTCGCTGCGCAGATTGCTAGACAATCAAAAGTTCTTGGAAAAGAAGAGGACTTCGCCGTTGTCTTTGGTGCAATGGGAATTACATTCGAAGAAGCCCAATTTTTTATAGATGATTTCAAAAGAACTGGAGCAATAGAAAGGGCAGTTCTTTTTCTAAATCTTGCGAATGATCCAGCAATCGAAAGAATTGCAACCCCGAGGGTAGTTTTCACTGCTGCTGAATACCTTGCATTCAAAATGGATATGCATGTTCTCGTGATACTCACTGATATGACCAACTACTGCGAGGCGCTGAGAGAAGTTTCTGCAGCAAGGAAAGAGATACCTGGAAGAAGAGGATACCCTGGATATCTTTACACAGACCTTTCAACCATATATGAAAGGGCAGGAAGAATAAAAGGAAAGAAGGGTTCTATAACCCTGATTCCAATACTTTCCATGCCAGAGGATGATAAGACTCATCCCATTCCAGATCTCACAGGGTATATAACTGAGGGGCAAATTATTCTTTCGCGACCACTCCACAAGAAAAAGGTTTCTCCCCCGGTTGATGTCCTTCCATCCTTGTCAAGATTGAAAGACAAAGGCATAGGAAAAGGAAAGACGCGTGAAGACCATGCTGACCTCCTCAATCAACTGTACGCTGCTTATGCAAAGGGAAAAGAAGCTCAAGAGCTTGCTGTCATTCTCGGTGAAGCATCACTCTCAGAGATTGATAAAGTCTATTTTGGTTTTGCAGAAACATTTGAACGTGAATACGTATCCCAGGACGAGTATGAAAACAGATCAATTGAAGAAACACTTGATCTGGGATGGAAACTTCTAAGTGTTTTCCCAAAGGAAGAGATGAAAAGGGTACGTGAGGAATATATAGAAAAATACTTCAAAAAATTCAAAAAAGAGACCACAGAATCAATCACAAATTCCAAATTACAATGAACAAACAATGAACAATGACAAAAAACCAAAGTAAACCCTATGATTTGGAGAAGAGAACACTGGAATTTGCCAAAGGTATTATCAGGTTATGTAAGAAAATGCCCCAAAATACTATAAACTTTAAAATAATTGGACAATTAATAGGTGCTTCTGGATCAGTAGGAGCAAATTATAGAGAAGCGAACGAGGCTTTAAGTAAGAAGGATTTTGCATACAGAATGAGGGTCACCAGAAAAGAATGTAAAGAGAGTAGTTTTTGGCTAAGACTTCTCAAAGAAGCAAATCAAAAATTCACAGAAGAAATAGACCTCTTTATAAAAGAATCGAAGGAACTCAGGAATATTTTTACATCAATCATTGAGAAAACAAAATAATTTGTATATTGTATATTGTATGCTGTATATTGTCTGTAATTTGTAATTTGTTTATTGTATATTGTTTATTGTATGTTGTATATTGTCTGTAATTTGTAATTTGTTTATTGTAATTTGTTTATTGTATGTTGTATATTGTATGTAATTTGTAATTTGTTTATTGTA
>JAGMEZ010000472.1 GCA_023127905.1 Caldifarciminota bacterium | reverse complement strand
TTGACCTTGAAAGAGCTGAGGACAAATTAAGTAATTTGGTAATTGAGTAATTAAAACATAAAACTAAAAATGGGATTGTTTGATTGAAAAAGTAGCGTTGGGGCTTGTCCCCAACCCTTGCCGAGGACAAGCCTCGGCGCTACTTGACCTTGAAAGAGCTGAGGACAAGCCTTGATATTTTACTGATTTTTTCCTTGACTTTTTGATTTAAAAGAAATATATTCGAGGAAATTTAGAGGTTAGTGAAGGAGGTAAAATGCCAAAGAAGACTGCAATCTATGATGAACATGTAAAATTTGGTGCAAAGATTGTTGAATTTGCAGGCTTTCTCATGCCCATTCAATATAAAAATGGAATCTTTAGTGAAGTAAAAAGAGTTAGAGAAACCGTTGGTCTGTTTGATGTTTCCCATATGGGTGAAGTAGAAATAAGAGGAAAGGATGCGCTTGAATTTATTAACTATATTACAATAAATGATGCATCTAAACTTGAACAATTTCAGGTGCAGTATTCAGCAATGTGTTATGAGGATGGTGGAATTGTTGATGACCTTCTTGTTTATAAACTACCCGACAAATACATACTTATTGTCAATGCTTCAAATACGGACAAAGATTTTGATTGGATTCTGAAGAATAAAAGAGGTGAAGTGGAAATTAATAACATAAGCGATACCATTACACAACTGGCTATTCAGGGACCTGATGCTGAGAAGGTTGTTCAAAAACTAACTGATGTCGACCTGAGCGTTATGGAATTTTACTGGGCAACTGTAACGAAGGTTTCAGCAATAGATTGTATTCTTTCACGGACAGGATACACTGGTGAGGATGGTTTTGAAATATATGTAAAAAATGAAAGTGGTAGAAAGTTATGGAATGATATTCTTAACGCAGGAGGAGAATTCAAAATTGAACCAGTGGGACTTGGAGCGCGCGACCTCCTTAGGCTTGAAATGAAGTATTGTCTTTACGGAAATGATATTGATAAGTTAACTACACCGCTTGAAGCTGGTCTTTCTTGGATAACAAAACTCGATAAGGAAAATTTTATAGGTAAAGTGGCACTCCTGAAACAAAAGGAAGAGGGAATCAAAAGGAGACTGATTTGTTTTGAAATGATTGAAAAGGGAATTCCCAGGCATAGTTATGAAATCATCAAAGATGGAAAGAATATAGGTTTTGTCACAAGTGGTAATTTTTCTCCCTCTGTTAATAAGTTTATCGGTCTTGGATATGTTGAAAAACCTTTTCATAAATCAGGCAATGAAATTTCTATAGACATACGAGGTACCCAGAAGAAGGCAGTGGTTGTAAAACCTCCATTCTATAAAAATGCATCACATAAATGACAATTGCAGAGTATTAAATGAAAGGTGAAGTTATTGATAACGAACATAAAGTAATCTTAAATGTAAAGGAGAGGTAGATGAATATACCTGACAATCTTAAGTATACAAAGGATCATGAATGGGTTCGTGTCGAGGGTGAATTCGTTTTTGAGGGTTTGACGGATTATGCACAATCTCAGCTTGCAGACATTGTGACATTTGAACTTAAACCTGTTGGTTCAAAATTCAAAAAAAATGACATTTTTGGATCAGTTGAAGCGGTGAAAGCAGTTGTAGATCTATACATGGCTGTTGGAGGTGAGATTGTTGAAGTGAACGAGAAAGTAATGAACACTCCTGAGATAGTAAATAGTGACCCTTACGGTGAAGGATGGATTGTGAAAGCAAAAATGGACGATGCAGATGAGTTAAATGAGTTACTTTCACCAGATGATTATAAAAAACTAATAGAGGAACAGTCATAGGAGAGTAGATGCCATACATTCCAAATACAGACGAAGACAGAAAGGAGATGCTTCGAAGAATAGGGGTAAGTTCTTTTGATGAACTCCTAAGCGAAATTCCAGAAG
>JAGMEZ010000471.1 GCA_023127905.1 Caldifarciminota bacterium | reverse complement strand
ATGGAGATATTCAATCTGACAAAGAAATTTCCATCTGAGGAAAAGTTTGGTTTAATTAGCCAGATCAGACGTTCTTCTCGATCTGTATGTGCAAATATTAGTGAAGCTTGGAGAAAGCGGAGATATAAGGCGGCTTTTGTCAGTAAACTAAGTGATTCAGAAACTGAAGCAGCGGAAACTCAAGTTTGGTTGGAAATTAGTTTTCGTTCCAATTATATTGAAGAATCAAAATTTTTGCAATTAGATTCCCACTATGATAAGATCATTGGTAAATTAGTACGTATGATTGACAATCCGGATCCTTGGTTAATCCGTGAACCAAAAAATTTGTGAAGCGATAAAAAGGTAGTTTGATTTTTTGATTTCTCCGTTTCCCCGATTCTCCGATGCTCCGTTTCGCATAAATTATCATGTCTAAGATTATTGCTGTTCATCAGCCAAATTACATCCCCTGGGCGGGGTTTTTTTATAAGATAATCAAGTCGGATGTATTTGTTCTTCTTGATAATGTGCAGTTCTCAAGAAGGTCATTCACGCACAGAAACAGGATAAAGGGTTCAGAGGGAAATACTATCTGGCTGACTGTTCCTGTTTATAAGAAGGGAAGGTTCTATCAAAAGATTAATGAGGTGATGATAAACAGAACGGTGAAATGGCAAAAAAAACATTTTGGTTCACTTCTGA
Source organism: Caldifarciminota bacterium (assembly GCA_023127905.1). GTDB lineage: Bacteria > Hydrothermota > E44-bin80 > E44-bin80 > E44-bin80 > JAGMEZ01. Next base: position 2,038 of record JAGMEZ010000471.1, on the reverse strand, counting down.
TGAATTATGCTAATGCGCCATTTTTCCATTATTACAAGGAAACGTTAAAGGAAATTTTCTCAAGGGATTGGGAGCTGTTGGTTGATTTAAATGTCGAGCTTCTTATATACATTATGAAAGAACTAAAAATAGAAAAAGAGATACATCGTGCATCAGAAATGAAAATCAAAGGGGAGAAGACAGAGTTACTTATTTCAATAATCAAAGAACTTGATGGAGATATTTACCTTTCAGGTGCAGGGGGGAGGAATTACCTCGATGAGGGTATGTTTAAGAAAGAGAATATTAAAATTCTTTATTACCAATATGGTTCTTTTATTTATCCGCAGCTCTGGGGTAAATTCATTCCAAACCTATCGATTTGTGATGTTCTCTTTAACTGCGGAGTTGAAACACGAAATATGATAGAGAGAAAGTGGGGATATGAAAAAGCATAAGAATTTATTTATTCTTTTTATTATTATCTTCTCTATTCTTTTTCTCATTCCTATATGGAGTGTGAAGTATGTTCCTTTGCAGGACTGGCCTGTTTTTATGGAATTTTCGTATATTATCGCGAACTTCTCCAATTTTTCATCAACCTTTGCAATAAAAATAGTGCCTCCACCTTACCTAACAGGTTTTCTAATACTTGCAGGACTAATGCTTCTCTTCCCTCCCTTAATCGCAGGGAAGATTTTACTCAGTATTTACATCATCTCATTTTTTGCTTCATTCTATTATTATTTGAGAATGCAGAATCCGAAGTGCCTTTTTCTATATTTCTTTGCACCACTTCTTGTATTTAACTATTTCTTTGGAAAAGGGAATATAAATTTTATACTGAGTCTTCCACTTTTTCTTTTTGTCTTACCCATAACCTTAAAGAAGATAAATAATTATAGGGGTAAGGATCTTTTAATTATCTTCTTTCTTTCCCTTATCCTTTACTTTACCCATCTTTTTACCTATCTTGTTTTTCTTCTCATACTTTTAATCTTAATACTTGTTAAGAAGAAAGGAGCACTTCTCTTTGCTGTTTCTTTTATTCCTCTCCTTTCTTTTATCGGATATTTCCTTACTAATAAAGCACCCTTGGAACTTTCTTTCTACAATAGTTTCTTTGCTAAATATCTTTCAATCAGAGATTCTTTTGGAACCTGGACACCATATATTGATGTTATCCTTCTTGCTATTCCATTCATAATGTTATTTTTTATGGTAATTAAAGGATGGCGAAAGACAGCGAAGGAGTGGAAACTCATTATCTTTGGTCTTTTAATTCTAATTATTATAGTTCCTGTTGAGGTTTATACATTTTCGAGAATTGACCAGCGGATTCTACCGTTTTTGTTCTTTATTCTTTTGCTATTTCCAGAAGGAAAGAGAGGTTTCAAATTTATGTATCTTTTTTCATCTTTACTAATTGTTCTGTCCCTCGTTAACCTTGCAATGAAAGAGAAAGCATTTGTTGCACTCCAACCAAAGATTGAAAGATGTATCGGGGTTATGTCAATGGTTCCTCAAAACAAGTCGGTTGTGAGTATTGGAACAAAAAGATATTATATAGGTGTAATGAATCCATTTCTTCATATTCTTTCTTATAGTGTTCCATTAAATGAAAATGTAAATATCTCATCTTATATGATGGAATATAGGCCTCTTTATAGGAAGGATAAACTTCCAAGACCGAAAATGAAATCGGGGTTAGCAATGAATAGAGAAGAAATTCTTGCTCACTATGACTATTTCTTTATTATGGAGGATAAAGATTCTTTTGAAAGGCAAATTCAAGATTTTACTAAACCTGTATATTTAGATAATGAGATTAAGCTTTTTAATAAAAAATAAGAAAGCATTATTTGTAATTTTTTGTTCTGCATTAGTATTTCGTGTAATTTTTTCTCTTCCTGTTTTCTTTGATACAGAAAGGGCTTTAGGTCCTGGTAGCGATGCCCGGAACTATACAGTCCTTGCAGAACACATGCTCACAAAATTTGAGTTCAGTGTGTATCCTGAAGAGACAGGATACCATGAAGCAGCAAGGACTCCTGTTTAT
>JAGMEZ010000470.1 GCA_023127905.1 Caldifarciminota bacterium | reverse complement strand
AGCATTATGACATTAAACCTTTACATGAACCTATGAAAGGTTTATGGAGGTTTCGGGTTGGAAAATTTAGAATAATATATCGAGTAAAGAAGAAAGCAATGCAGGTTCAAGTTGTGACTATATGCTCGCGAGGTGAAGCATATTAAGTGCTGACATCCACAAAATTAAAATCCAAAAAAAGAATAAATCATCAGATTTAAACTCTACCAACCTCAAAGATTACTTCATAAATTACCTCCTTTCTCAGACATAACTCTTTTCCACTATTGCGCAAAAGTGGAATAGAGGGTGATGAAAAAATATAACTTTCAGCTATTCCAAATTTCCCCTTGACTTTGTAAAAATTTATTATACTATGTAGGAAAAAGAGGAGGTTATAAAATGAAGGTAAGAGATAAACTGGAAAGAATAGTTGTAAATCCCGAAATTATGCATGGTAAACCTGTAATTAAGGGAACAAGGATCCCCGTTTATGTTATACTTAATTTACTTGCTGGGGGAATGAAAGAGGAAAATATTCTTGAGGAATATCCGGATATTACAAGGGAAGATATACTTGCATGTATGGCTTATGGTGCCAGACTTACCGAGGAGGAGGTAGGAGTTTTAGAGGAAGAGGTTCTTTTGTGAGCCTTAAATTCCTTATAGATGAAAATCTATCCTGGCGGGTTGCACAATCACTTCGAGAATTAGGGTATGATGCTGTTCACGTTAGAGAAGTTGATTTACAGGGGAAAGAAGATAGAATAATAATGGAATATGCACTAAGGGATGAGAGGACACTTTTAACAATAGATAGCGATTTCGCTGACATAAGAAATTATCCACCAGGTACTCATAAAGGTGTTATCAGATTCAAGGTAAAATTTGCTCCATCAGATGTGATTGTAAATTGCTTCAAAAAATTAATCGTTCACATCGACAGTAGAATATTGTCTGCTGGTAGTATAGTGATAACAGACTGCAAGAAATATCGCATAAAAACACCTTGATATAATCTATTCTCTAGCAAGGAGAGTAGACAAATCCCTCGAAGAAAAAGGATTACTCCATTTCATCCACTCCGAAGATGACATCAGCAAAATCAAAATACAAAAAAAGAAGAAACCACCAAGCTTAAACTCTACCAACCTCAAAGAGTATCCAAAGTACTTTTACAGAATATGCAAATTGTCTATCCAATTATCATCAAAATTATAGAGATGCAAGCAGAATGAAACAAAGTATTTTGAAATAAAAAATTGAAATTCTGGCAGAAAAAGAGAAAATTCCTTGACTTATTACATTGTTTGTGATAACTTATTGCTAAGTTGATACAATAAGTGTAATAAATTAGATGATAAATTGTGTTTAATAGAAAAATTATTGAATATTTGATAAAATGGAAGGATAAAAAAGGAAGGAAACCTCTGATACTTAGAGGTGCTCGTCAGGTGGGTAAAACATCGGCTGTTTTGATGTTTGCCGAGAAGTGTTTTGAGGATGTTGTTTATTTGAACTTAGAAAAGGCTGAGCATCTTAATCTTTTTAAGGGAAAGATTTCATTAGAAGATTTTGAAAAAATTATTAAAATTAAATTTCAACAAAGAATTATTCCTCAAAAAACTGTAGTCTTTATTGATGAAATTCAAAACTCTCCTGCTTTAACTAAACTTTTAAGGTTTTTTTATGAGGATAGATCAGAAGTTCATGTCATAGCAGCTGGTTCGTTACTTCAGGCGAAAATTGAAAGGGAAGGTTTAAGTGTACCTGTCGGGAGAGTAGAGTATGCTTATCTTTATCCCCTCGATTTTTTTGAGTATTTGGAAGCCAAGAATGAAACGGGACTTCTGCATTTCTTAAAGAGTGTATCGCTGGATGAGTCTATTCCTCAGGGGATTCATCAAGAAGCATTAAAACTCTTTTATGAATATACAATGGTTGGAGGAATGCCTGAGATTGTTAAAGTTTTTTTAGAAGGTGAAAATATCGAAGTGCTCAAAAATATTTATTCTTCTCTTCTGACAGGTTATGCTGAAGATGTTTACAAATATTCTTCATTAGCAAACTCTAAGTATTTAACATTTGTTATTGATACTGCTCCTCTTTATGCAGGAACTAATATTACCTACGAAAAATTTGGAGCCTCTAATTTTAGAAGTAGGGAAATGAAAATGTCTTTTGATTTATTAGAAAAAGTAATGTTACTCTATCAGGCTATGGCAACAAAATCGATAGAACTCCCCTTAGTGCCACAGAGAAAGAGACCTAAAAAATTATTGTTTTTAGATGTGGGTTTGGTAAATTACCAGATGGGAATCCAGGAAAAATTTTTAACTCTTAGAGACCTTAATGATTTTTATCGGGGAAGAATTGCTGAGCAGATAGTTGGACAGAATATTTTATCACAGTTTATGAACTATTCAGCTAAGATTTTTTATTGGGCAAAGCAAAAACCTATGGGGAGTGCAGAGGTTGATTTTTGTTTAAACAAAGAAGGAAGTATCTTAGGGATTGAAGTCAAGTCAGGTAGTTCCAAAAGATTAAAGTCTCTTCTTAGTTTTGGAAATGCAATTAAAAACTGTCAGCTTTTACGAATATATAGCGGAGAATTAAAGAAAGAAAGGATTAAAGGCAACAATAAAACCATTTCATTAATATCTCTTCCATTTTACCTGGTTCCAAGAATTTTAGATAAATTTTAATTAAATTAGTTAAAGAATTCTTCATTAGATTTTTTTACCACAGAGGACACAGAGAAAACATTAGCCACGGTTACTTCACGGTTAAAGGCAATACAGTGATTCCCCTGCACCTCACCAAGGCTATTTAGCCACAGAATGACACAGAAAAACACGGATAAAAACAATAATCGTGTATTGATGGTGTATTTTTTGTAATTGGTTGTTATTGATTGTCTGAGATATTGCACTGTAAAAAAACCCCGTAAACTCACCAAGTAAAGGTGCTTCGCACCCACGTGGCTTATTGCAATAATTAAATCCCCCTCAATCCCCCTTTTTCAAAGGGGGAGGTATTAGTTAACAGCGAGATTGGTTTCTCCTTCGCTGGAGTTTACCCTCGAGGGAACGAAGGGTTCAGGACAAGCCCTTCGTTTCTCTCAGGACAGGCTTCGATGGAATTTACCCTGAGTCTGTCGAAGGGCTCAGGGCAGGTTCTGACAAACCTCTGGTGAGGGGATTCACAATCTCACGCAGGCTGACCTGTCCTCCGAAGCTCCAGCGTAGGTGGAAGCCTGGGGATAGAGAATAGAATGATAAGGGGTTGTGTTCGGATTATGAACATTATGTTAGTTTACTGAACATTAATTAATAAAATGATAAATTATGAGCTATTAAGTATATAGAAATAAGATACTTACATAGTTATTCCTGGCACGGATTATGCTCTATATATAATGGCTGTGATGGAAGAACAGCTTACAGCTTACAGCTTACAGCTTACAGCTTACAGCTTACAGCTAACAGCTAACAGCTAACAGCTAACAGCTAACAGCTAACAGCTAACAGCTTACAGATAACACTAACGGCTAACAGCTAACGGCGTACAGCTTACAGCTTACAGCTTACAGCTTACAGCTAACAGCTTACAGCTAACAGCTTACGGCTAACAGCGGACAGCTAACGGCTAACAGCTAACGG
>JAGMEZ010000047.1 GCA_023127905.1 Caldifarciminota bacterium | reverse complement strand
TGTTCTTCCTTTGAAAATAGCCTGGGATTCCTTCTACTATCAAGATAGAGTGCTCCAAGCACCTTACCATCTGTCACTATAGGTATACATAAGATTGAACGAATCTTGTTAATTCTCACACTCTCATAGCTCTCAAAGGTTTTTTCACTTATTGCGTCATAAGCAATAACTGGTTTTCTTGTTTTTTTAACCCTTTTTATTACACTCTTTGAGAACTCCTTCGCATCATAAATTGTTGCATCATCAATATCCTTGCCAGTAACGATAAGTTCATTAGTATCGCTGTCAAGCATAAAGAAAAGACCGCGCTCTGCTCCGGTAATGGTTTTTGCAGTTGAGATAAATGTTGTTTTTAATTGCTCCGGGTCGTTGATGTTCTTTATCAAATCACCAAATTTGGAGATCATACCTGTGTATTTCTTTTCAGTCTGTATCGGTGTTTCAGTATTGCGCAACGTTTCATATGCTTGTACAAGTTTTTCATTTACATCTACAAGTAACACCTGTGCTTCAATTTCTTTGAAAATACTTTTCGCTTCATTTAGATAAGCAAGAGATTCAGATAAAAGTTCTTTTCTTTTTCCTCTTGTTAACGCATTATACTGTACATCGGCAAATGCTACCAAAACTTGCGCATAAAGAAATCGTTGATGCTCCCGAATTTTCTTCAATATTCTTTTAATCTTACTATCGACCTTTCCGTATCTTCCATCGTGAATCTCAATCAATAGTTCAATAAATTCTATCTCTCCTCTATATAGAAACATTTTACTGTTATCCATTATCTCTTTTGCTTTACAAATAGTTCTCTGAGCAGACTCTTTCTTATCCATTTTTAAAAGACACAAAGATTTAAAAATCATTGCAGGTATCTGACGTTCCAGCAAATTCTGTTTCCCTATAGTATCTTCGATTTTGTCTAAATAGGAAAGCGCAACCTTATAATCACCTTTTACATACTTTTGTATTCCCTGGGAAAGCACTACTGGCAAAAATTTATTATCACCTTTGACCTTCTTTTTTAAAGAAAGAACTTTCTTCAGTAAAGATTCGAATTCTTCGGTTTTTCCTT
>JAGMEZ010000469.1 GCA_023127905.1 Caldifarciminota bacterium | reverse complement strand
TCAGGCTAAGATATAAGATATAGCTTGATATTACATTCTTTTTTTTCAATAAATACTTCAAAGGTAAAGGTTTTATAATTTGCTTTTTTCAAATTCTGCTTCTTCTATCCTCTTAACCTATTCAGTAAATCTAAAAGAATTTCTTTCTTGAAGAGTTTCAAGTCTTGTTCTTGCAAGATAAAAGGTCCGACATCCTTAACAACCTGATCCCAATCAGTTGAATCAATGCATTCATATGTAACATTCACCCAGTTCTTTTCTGTTATTTCTTTACCACCATATCCTGTTTGTTCCAGGGCATTATTTAAATATTTGAGATTTGGTTGGACATCCTTCCATCGGCTAAGGAAAAACCAGATATCATAAAAATCTCGTCCTTTTGTATATGACCTTTGAAGAATTGCATGCAACTTTCCTGCAATAAATGAATTCTGATCATGATGAATCACACCAAACGGAAAATATTCATTCACCAGTGTAAAATTTGTACTAAATCCTTTTGGAGGATTTGTGTCAACTTCAAACCTAACACTCAATTTCTCTTTTGGGTGTGGGCTCAGATTGGCTTCATTGAGAATACCCTCAAACTTAATCATACTGGAGTGAACAGCACCTGTTACCTGGTTTTTATAAGATACCTGATAGTTTTGATATTCAAGATTCTTAATAAGAGTTTCTACAATAGACTCAATATGAAAATCAAAGTTTCTCGTTTTTAGATGAAAATCAATATCTTCTGAAAACCTTCTAAGATTATAAAGAATTCGAAGTGCGGTTCCACCATGAAAGACCAATTCTTCCATTATGTTCTGCTCAAATAGTTCTCTAAGTAAAAGATGTTGTAGATATTCACGTAGGCGATTGATTGCGTCTCTTTTATTCAATTCTCTTTTGGCAATCGTTAATGCCAGTTCTTTCATTCTTAATTCTCTCCTGTGAAGTATAATTTAAGAAAACGGTTAACTGCTTGGATTACTTTGGGACTGTCAAATCTCCTGGTAAACAACTGTAACCGTTCTTTTTTGATTATATCAAGCCCCTGAAACCGCATTTCATAAATCCGTTCCTCAGTCCACTCACCTTTCATTAAATAAAAAAGATCAAGAAGCGTTTTCTCAGGTTCTGCCAGCAAGAATTGTTGTTGTTCCGGAAGGCTTTTTCCGCTATTTTCCGGATAAATTTGATATCCCCAGAAACGTTCCATTTTAATGGCATAGTATTTGAATATTCCTATTGGGGTTTTCCATTCAGCAGTTTTCTTTGTGGTTATACATTCCTGAATCTTTACAGCTTCAGGGATTAACCCATATATTTCTAATGCGGTTCTCAAACTTATATAGGAAGGTCTATATAGGTAATTAGAAATGTAGCCAATAGATGCTTCTTTACGGCGGAATTCCTCAGCAAGAAGATACCTTTTCCTTCGAAGTTGTACAATTTTACCTTCATTCACCCAGCGAGATAGGCGTGCTTCAATCTGTAAAGGAGGTTCATTGAAAGCAAGTCTAACCTCACCAGCCTCAAAAAATGGTCTATCCTGAAATAATTTTACTATCTCAATAAATTTCATTTCTATATATTACCAAAATTGGTAAGTTATGTCAATATATTTTTTGAGTCTGTTATTGCAAGTAGAAAATGTCAGGTTTTTTGCAAATTAAAAATGTCAGTATTTTACTGCTGCCAATCTCATTTCT
>JAGMEZ010000468.1 GCA_023127905.1 Caldifarciminota bacterium | reverse complement strand
CACGGGGCAAGCTCTGCTACTCCAATTCGCAGGCAAACACCTGCGGCTATAAAAATCGCAACAAGAGAACTTGTTCTCGGCATGTGAGAAGTAATTATTAGCGAGTCAAGTTTTCCCTTCATCCTATTTCCTCACTGAACTTGATTCACTCCAAAAACGAGATTGCCCACCTACGTTAACACAACTACGCCAAGGTTTCCGATGGGCAAGAACTTCGGTGGATAAACTTCAGTAGAAATTATGGGAAAATACTCGCAATCACACATAGCCTATGCACTATGCTATCAGCAAAAACTTCGTCCAAATTTTACCCAAGTTCCTTGAGTTCGTCTTCCTTGAATGTTACAAGAGGTGCTTCTTCTTCTAAATCTCTTCCTGGTTTGTAATCAAAGGCAGCCTGTGTATCATCAGCAACAAGATGGAAGAGTTCATAAACCTTTATGTCCATGGGGCAGGCATCACTGCACAAGCCACAGGCAATACAGGAAGTGGACATATGTGAAAGCCTTCCAAGATGGAAGAAAATTGTATCTGTTGGTAGTTTCACAGCACCCTTTTTCTCTGCCCATCCAAGAAAATTAAGAGGGGTGAATTCAAAAGTGGGTGATTCCCAGAAACATTCCTTGCAAAAGCAGATGGGACACTGTCCCATACAGTTATGACAATCAATACATTTTGAGAAATATCTCACCAGCTCATCTATGCCTTTTGCCTCCTTTTTTATCTCCTCTTTCTCCTTCTCCCACTTTTCTTTTCTATCTTTGGATATTTTCTCTAATCTTTCATCCCTTTCCTTTGCCTCCGTCTTTTCCAAACTTAGTTTAGAAAGAACCTCCTTGCCTTTTTCAGTGTGTGCCTCAATCAGTATGCCACCGTCTGTCCCGATAAAGCCAATACCTATATCAGCAAAAGCAGTAGGGAAGAAGTTCTCGCATAGTTTACAGGCATCCCGAATATTATCATCCTGTTCACCTTTCATAAGGTTTTTAGATACATATTCAGTGTCAATATCTTTTCCACCCGAAAGTGCTTCCTCATAGAAATCGGTCTTGTATGCACCCATACAAT
>JAGMEZ010000467.1 GCA_023127905.1 Caldifarciminota bacterium | reverse complement strand
TGCTGCTCCTTATCGGAAATTTTAGTAACTTCCAGGTCATCCTTGTAATATTTGCCTACCCCCCTAATCAAGCCTACCATTATATCTATCAATCCTCGATGAGATTTGTAGCCCATTATTAGCGTATTATCATCCTTCCATTTATAGGTAAACTCTGGAGGTTTTGCATCTGCTATAGTCTTTGTTGTCTGAGTGTGAACATCATCCATTTTCAGTAAGAACTCCTTTGCAGAATTTATACCTTTATAGTGTCCCTTGTATAATCTTGGTGCAAATTCACACATCCAATATTCACCAAATGCATCACCAACCTGTTGCAGATTCAAATCTAACACATTGCACAGAGACTCGACAGCCTTCATAGTTTTCCCATCATCGACAGTGTCACCTATCAAGAAAGTTGTATCCTTTGGCAAGCCAGTCTGTTCAAGTATGGCTTCCCATTTGTCACGACCAAATTTCGACTCAACTAATTCTGCGATACATTTGAGTATTACACCTTTCATTTCTCCTCCTTTTTGTTTGGTTTGTTAACTTAATAACAAAGAACTCTAATTTTTTCCCCAGGAGGTGCACGTTCTCTGTTCCTGTTAAATCTTAGATTTATGTATTTCATTTTTTTTGTGTTCAAATTTTGAGCTCAGAAGTCAATAATCATCAAGAGAGTTGCTTGATTTTATATCACAAGATTCTTGCCAGAAGTAAAGTTCTATCATCATATGATCTACCATATTTTTTCACCATACTATTCACTAATCTCACTAAATTTTCAGCTCGAAACGCTAAAGGTATATCTAACTTGCTTGAAATACCATCCGTAAACACTGCAATTATTGCCCCTCTTACAATCTCAAATTTCTGAATAGTAACTCTTCGAAAGTGATCACCTACTATTCCGTCTCTTGTTAAGGGGTACAATGTCTTCTGTTCATTCGGTAAAAATATTTTGGTCATCACATCACCTAATCCACAAGATAAAATTTTATTAGCCTTATAATCTATCCGAATAATAGACATCATTACCCCTCTCAAATCACGTGAATTTTTTAAAAATTCATGCGCATCACCGATTAATTTATCAATATCTTTTTTATGATTTTTTTTGACCAAATTCAGAGCAGCCATTGCACTCTGATGGGCATCTTTTCCGTGACCAAGAGCATCTATTACGCATAACAAGTCACTTTTATTTTTAAGTATTAAGAATGCATCACCATTAAGTTTATCGTCTGCTAAGGTTGGGTATGAGAGTACTGCCACCTCTGTTCTTGACGGAAAATCAGTGCAGTACTTAATTGACCTTATTTGCAAAATCTTACCATATTGCTCATAAAATACCTCGTCGGATAAACGATACACAATACCCAATCCTATCCCTAAACTATCTTTCGATGAAATCCCATCTTCTGACGACCTCTCTGATAATTTACCAACATTTTCTGAAACAGTAACAATATAAGGATGTTCAGAGTCATGATAAACAATTTCAATCTTCCCTTTACCACAATGTTTGATTATATTTTCACTTAACTCAGCTGCAATAATTGATAACTCACTAAATTTCTTATCAGTTATTTCAATATTCCCTCTTAGTTCTTCAAGCCAATTTTGAACCATTAATAGACTTCCTCTACTTTCTATTTCAATTGCTCTTCTCATAGTTCCGTTATCCTACACCAAAAGTCTTCATTGCCTCATAAAGAATTTTGAAGGAAACAGGTTTCTCAAAATAGAAATCAGCACCAAGGGTGTAGGCTTTTTTCATAACATCGGGATTACCATATCCTGTTACGATAATGACTTTAGTCTCGGAATTTGTTTTTTTCACATACTTAAGAATTTCCAATCCTTCCTCACCTAAAACTCCAGCAAGTCTAATGTCTGCAATAACAACTTTATAATCTCGCTTTTTTAGCAAGGTCATAGCATCTTCAAAGGTTTCAGCCGTATCAGCCTCTACTCTGGAACCCTGAAGCAACCTCTTGAAAGCTTGCAAAAATACTGTTTCGTCATCAACCATTAACACTCGCTTGGTCATCTTAATCTCTTTATATAGCAAAAAGCGTGCCAAAAATGGCACGCTGCTAAAAATGTAACTGCGATAAGGACTTACAGTTAAACAATCTAATTAGTAATTCTCATTTTCGTAAAAACCCGTCACAAAAGTGAAAATTATGAGAAAGTTCGCTATTTTGTTTTTTGAAATTTCTTAAGCTTCCGGTAGAGTGTTGCTCTTGAAACACCCAGAGCTTTAGCAACCTTTTTGGTATCACCTCCAAAACGCTTTAGCACAGACTTAATGTAGATTTTTTCAGCATTATCCAAATCTAAGACTTTGTCAGTATAATTAGTTAATAATTGAGAAGATGCGTCTAATCCGGGAAAATGCTCTGCGGTAAGAGATGCTCCTTGTGTAAGGAGACGAGCCCTTTCCAATACATTTTTTACCTCACGGATATTCCCAGGCCATTGGTAAGCTATCAGCATTTGCATAATTTCTTTCGATATTTCAAGATCGGGTATTCCCATATCCCTAAGCATATAATAAATGAAATTGGGTATGTCTTCGGATCTATCTCGCAGGGGGGGGATAAAGATTGGAAAAATATTAAGACGAAAATAAAGGTCCTGTCGGAATCTTTTCTGCCGGGTTGCCTCTAATAAGTTCTGATTTGTTGCACATATCAATCGAAACTCACTTCTTCGAACCTTGACCTCGCCGAGCCTACGATATCGTTTTTCCTCTATAACCTTAAGGAATTGGGATTGAACCTTAAGGTCCATGTCAACTATCTCATCCAGAAAGAGGGTACCACCATCTGCAACCTCAATGAGACCCCGTTGATCCTGCACTGCTGACGTAAATGCGCCGCGAGCATGACCAAAGAGTTCACTTGCAAGCAACTCACCTCTTAGATTTGAACAATTAACCTCCACAAAAGTTTTCTCACGTAAATGGCTATGATTATGAATCCAATGTGCCAAAACCCCCTTCCCGGTTCCAGTCTCTCCTTGAAGTAAAACTGTAGAATCATTACCCGCTGCCACTGACACAAGTTCAAACACTTTTTTCATTGCAGGACTATCGCCAAAATAGAGCTCTTCTTTTTTTCCCAGTCGCTTTTGTACAATCTGGTTTTTTCTCAAGATTTCAAGTTCCAGGCTTTTTTTGAGAAAAACCTCAAGATCCGACATATTAACAGGTTTAGTTAAGAGATTATCTGCACCTTTTCGCATTGCTTCCACTGCCATAGGGATATCACTAACACCGGTTATTATAATTATTGCTATATCAGGGTAATTCTCTCTTAAATCAGTAATCCAATCGATTCCGTTTCCATCTGGCAATAATAGGTCAAGTAAGACAGCATCGAACCGTTGTATTGAGACAGCCTTTCTTGCTTCTGCAAGGCTAGATACAGGTTGAACTGTATATCCTGCTTTAGATAAGTACTTTGTAAATCCAAACTGAATTCCCACATCATCATCTACAAGAAGTATGTTTGGTTTCATGATTCCAAATCCTCAGCAATGGGTAAACTAACCTCCACAGTACAACCTGGTGATTCATCATTGTTACGGACTGTTATTTCCCCACCGTGTGTCTCAACAATATTCTTGACAATGCTTAAACCCAAACCTGTTCCCTTTCTTCTTGTAGAAAAGAAAGGCTCAAAAATCCGCGGTAGATTTTCAGGTGGTATTCCGGACCCACAATCAACTACACACACCCCCAGAGTCTTCCCCTCGGGTTCCAGAATAACAAGCTGAATCTCGTTATCTTCTGAACTATGCTGTGCTGCGTTCTCCAGTAAGTTAAGAAAAACCTGCTGAAGCTTTGCGCCGTCAGCAATTACCTCTAATTTACCGATCCCAGCGGGTTTGATAAAGTGAATTTTATGCTTTTTAAAAGATGTAGATTGTTTCCACAACTCGATGGTTTGAGTAATTATAACAAGCATCGACTCCGGCTGCAAACGAGACTGCACAATGGGTTTACCTAAATCCAACAAATCTTTCATCAAATGAGAAAGGCGATCCACCTGGGTTATTATTTGATCGAGATAGGAACTATACTCGGAATTCTCTCCCAGATCCTTTTTAAGTGCCTCGCTTACTGCCAGAATGGCGCTTAAAGGATTTCGTACTTCGTGGGAAACTCCTGCTGTCAATTGACCAAGAACCTCCATATGTTGTGAATTACGAAGTTTTACTTCCATTTTCTTGCGCTCGGTCAGTTGCTCTTTCAATAGCTTGTTGATTGTCTTAAGCCAGATAGTCCGTTCCTCAACCCGGTGTTCTAACTCATCGTATCCTTTCTGAAGCGCTTCCTCCACTTGCTTGAGCTTGGTGATATCTATAGTTACAACCAGAGACCCCTCGTAGCTACCATCAGCCTTTGTGAAAGGTGAAGCAGAAACAAGCACATTCTGAATCCTCCCGTCTTTACATCGTATTTTAGTCTCATAATGGCTGCACATTCCTTTCTTTCTCTCACGTGTTTGCTCTTGATACATAGCAAACTCTTCCTGATCTGTCAGTTGGGAAAGCCTCATTCCCATCAATTCGTCATGAGAATAACCCGTCATTTCAGCAAAAGCTGGGTTAGCGAAGGTCAAATTTTCATCGGG
>JAGMEZ010000466.1 GCA_023127905.1 Caldifarciminota bacterium | reverse complement strand
AAAAAAAAACATCAATCCTGAGGAAAATATACCTTTTTCAGAAACTTACTGAAGATGAATTAAAACACATTTTGAGTATCGCAGGTGCAAAAAGCTATGAGAAAGACAATGTTATTTTCAAAGAGGGTGATAAGGGTGATGCATTTTATATTGTCCTTAAGGGTTCTGTCAGAATAAGTACAGAAATTCCTGGAGTTGGAGAGGAAGCACTTGCAATCTTGAAGAAGGGTAGTTATTTTGGCGAAATGGCTCTTATTAATAATGCTCCCCGCTCTGCTTCTGCTATCTCGAATGGGGATACTGTTCTTCTCAAGATAACAGACACAGACTTTAGAAACCTTCTTGTTAATGACCACAAAATTGCATACAAACTTCTCTGGGAACTTGTTAGAACTCTTTCACAAAGACTCCGTGAAACTGATGCAAAATTAAAGAACATACTTGCCATTGCAAAAAGTTTCTAAAATGTAATTAAGAAATATCCACCAAATATTTATTTATATTTTCAAATGAAAAATAAACTGACTATTCCTGACCTTCATGAAATGACCAAAAGAGGTGAAAAAATTGCATTACTAACTGCATATGATTATCCAACAGCTGTATTCGAAGATAAAGCAGGAATTGATATAATACTTGTTGGTGACTCGCTCGCAATGACTGTTCTCGGATATGACAGCACTATTCCTGTAACTACCGATGAGATGCTAATATTCACAAAAGCAGTTACACGAGGAGTTAAGAGGGCATTTGTTGTTGCAGATATGCCTTTTCTGACATATAAAACTGACGTAAACTCTGCAATTAGAAACGCAGGAAGGTTCATCCAGGAAGGAAACGCAGATGCTGTTAAACTTGAAGGTGCAGGAATTGTAGTTCCAAAGGTTAAAGCTATTGTGGATGCTGGAATACCTGTCATGGGTCACATTGGACTTACCCCACAATCAATTGGGGTACTTGGCGGATATAAAGTTCAGGGAACAAAAAAAGAAAGCGCATTAAAACTAATTGATGATGCGAAGAAATTAGAGGAAGCAGGCGTATTCTCAATAATTGCTGAATCCATACCCTGTGAATTAACACCCTTTATTAAAGACAGAGTGAGTATTCCTGTTTATGGAATAGGTGCAGGAGCTGAAGCAGATGGTCAAATACTTGTTGTCCATGACATTCTCGGACTCTTCCATGGCTTTATCCCAAGATTTGTAAAAAAATATGCAGATCTTGGCAAAACGCTTGAGGATACTTTCAACAGATATATAAATGATGTAAAAAATTCAACTTTCCCAGATGATACGCAAACATACCATATGGACAAAAAAGAACTCCACACATTGAAAGAATATCTTAAAGATAAAACAAATTGAATCAATCCTCATTCTTTTATCCTACACCATACATCCTTTAATTCTTAACTGAATTTTACACAATGAAAGATTTAAACGAAGAATCAATTCTTAAATTTATAAAAGGTAGATTGCCTAACCCGGATGCACGTGTACTTGTTGGGTTTGGTGACGATGCAGCTTTATATAAAATCCCTTTCGGAAAATATTCTTGTATTACGACAGATGCTTTTATCGAAGATATTCACTTTTCGTTTGACTATTTCTCATTTTATAACATTGGTGTTAAATCACTAACTTCTGCATTAAGCGACATTGCTGCAGTAGGGGGTACTCCTTCTGTTGCAGTGCTTTCGCTCTTTTTACGTGACGGTATTACCGAGAATAACATAGATGAACTTTATAAGGGCATCCGGGAAACAGCCAAGAAATACTGGGTAAACATAGTTGGGGGTGACACAGTAAAGGCAAATGAAATAGCAGTTATTTTCACAGTTGTTGGAGAAATTGATAAGTCTAATATTACCTTACGCTCAGGTGCAAAATCCGGTGATATTATATGTGTTACCGGAAATCTTGGCGGTTCCTATACAGGACATCTTGTATTGGAAAATAAAATAAATATAAAATCTTATGGTTTTCAGAATATCGTTGAAAAACACCTGAAACCAGAGGCAAGGATAAAAGAATCAAGTAAGATTTTAGAAGCTGTTCCTGTCCATTCAATGATCGACATATCTGATGGTTTATCAACTGATTTGTTGCACATAGCAGAAGAAAGCAGGGTTAGCATCCAGATAGATGCAAGTAAAATACCTGTAAGCAACGAAACAAAAAGAGCAGCATCACTTCTCAAATTAGACCCGATTGAAGTAGCTTTGAAAAGTGGTGAAGAATACGAACTACTTTTCACAATCTCTGAGTTGGATTTTGAACAGTTAAAAGATGCTAAAATATCAATTCCTATAACTGTAATTGGGAAAGTTTTTGTAAAGAGCCAAAAAAACCTGATTATCTTCCCTGATGGAAAAACAAAGCAGTTGAAACCAACAGGTTACAACCACTTCCGGTAACATTAAAAAACGAGCGTAGACCAAAATAAAACGATAAAAACGCTCTAAACGATTTGTACGTTTTAATTCACTTACCTAATTACTAAACACAAATACATTCAATAAATAATCATCAATAACCATGAATATACCACTAATACCCAATTATACTCCCAAGTTATTTACTTTTATTTTCTTACTTATTTCTTGTCTTTTCTCTCAACCATATGACCCAAATCTGAATTGGAAAACACTCGAAACCGAACATTTCTCGATCCATTATCACCAGGACGAGGACAGCGTAGCTTTTGAGACGGGAAAAATATCCGAAGATGTTTACATAAAAGTAGTAGATTTTTTAGAGTGGAATCCGAAAGGTAAAACAAATATTGTAATTGTTGACAACCAGGACCTTGTAAGCGGCTTCGCCAATCCCTTCCCAATAAATACAATTTATATTTCTCCTGCTCAACCACCACCTGAAGAGGATTACTATGAGGATTGGTTACGAGAACTCATCACACATGAATTCACACACATTGTACAACTCGATAGAACAGCAGGTTTCCCAGCATTCTTGAGAAAAGTATTTGGCAGAGCCATTATCAACAATTCAGCGCAACCAATCTGGTTCATCGAAGGAATAGCAGTCTATTCAGAATCAAAATTTACAAATGGTGGAAGGTTGAATTCACCCTATTTCTCGATGATCCTTCGTGAAGATGTAAATAGCGGAAATTTTAAATCAATAGATAGAGCGAGTAACTTTCCACGCATATGGCCAGGAAGTATTACACCATATGTATATGGTTCTTCCTTTATTGAGTGGATAATTAAAAAATACGGCAAAAGAAGCATAATAGAATACAATTACCATACATCAAATGGTTTTCCATTTGCAGTAAATCGTGCTGCAAGAAGAGTTTTTGGAAAGGATTTTTTAACATTATGGAGAGAATGGAAAGATGCATTAGAAAGTAATAATTATACGAAGACAAAAACCAAGACAAAAACCTTGACATCCGATGGTGAATGGAACCTCTCCCCTACATTCTCACCCGATAGTAAACATATTGCATTCATTCATCGCTCTTATGATGAATACCCAGGAATTGAGATTCTGAATACCGAAACAGGCGAAAGAAAAAAGATAGTAGAAGGCTATATCAATCCTGGAATCACCTGGTCAAAGGATGGAAAGAAAATACTCTTTTCTAAACTTGATGTCCAAAGCAATTATTACTACTTTTCACAAATTTACGAATATAACATCCAGAGTAAAAAACTATCAAAAATAGAAAAAACTGAACGAGGTAACTATCCTGTATATACACAAGATGAAAAAGGAATTCTTTTCATTAAAGAACATACGGGCAGTAATGACATATGTATCATTTATCCTCAAGAGGACAGCTTCGTTGTTCTACTTCACAATGATGATCATACGCAGTATCACTATCCTCAATTTTCTTCTGATGGAAGAAAGGTTTTATTGTCTGTTTGGAAAAAGGGAGAAGGCGTGCAGATTTACGTCTTCGATTTTGAACAAAAAAAGTTTGAAAAGATAACGAAGTATGGTAACAATACAAAACCAATCTGGTCAGTTAAACTCAAAGGAATCTACTTTGTATCTGATAGAAGTGGTATATACGAACCATACTTCTATTCGTTAAACGATAAAAAAATATATGCTGTAACAGAGATAAAATCAGGAATATTCTATCCTGATGTATCAAAAGATGGAAAGGAAATAGTTTTTTCTCTCTACACACCAAATGGCTACAACATCCATACAATAACTGTTGAGAAAGAACGATTTATAGAGTTCAAAATCAATAAATTAGAAAACAAGAAAATAGCATTTATTGAAAGAGAGATTAAACCCAATGTGCATCCTTACAATCCTCTTCCCTATCTCATCCCAAGATTCTGGCTTCCAATGATAATAATAAAAGAAGAACGTGTATCTCCTGGTTTTCTGACATTTAGCCAGGATGTGCTTTATGAGCATGAATTCTACTTGAAAGGAGCATACTTTATTCCTGAAAAAGATATACTTTACTATTTCTCATACATCAATAATTGCTTCCGTCCACAAATATTTCTTGAAATCAGTCAGGATTTCAAGTTCAGCAGAAACAGATGGGTGAAAAAGAAAGAGAAGAATATCTATCTCACTCTATCAAAAAAATACACAACATCACTTCATGCTTTTACGGCTGGATATGAAAGGGAAGTATATTCGACAACCGACTCCATCTACAAATATTCAGATATAATGCTTGGATACTCTTTCAGTAACAGATTAAAATTTCCACGCTCGATTGAATACGAACGAGGGGGATATCTAACATCAACATACAGACTTTATTCAACAATGCTTCAGGGCGATGATTCATTCCATTATTTAAAAACAAAGATGGGATACTATTTCAGAGGACCTTTTAAACATGATGTTATTTCAATAAAATCATCTTTCGGTTTTATATTTCAAGATACACAAAATATCGAAATAGCTATTGGAGGAAATTCAGGAACATTTTCACTACGTGGTTATGAATCTGGTATCTATACTGGTCAATCTGTTTTCACTGGTTCTTGCGAATATTCATTTCCGCTGTTTCAGATCGAAAGAGGAATACGCACCTACCCTATTTATTTTAACAATTTCCATGCAAAAATCTTCTCTGATTTTGGCAGTGCTTCACTGGAATTCCCATCAGATAATTCAAAACCTCTTCTGTTTTCCTTTGGAATCGAAACAACTCTGTCTCTTGACTTGATATATTCGCAGGTTCCCTGTAATTTAACAGGTGGAATAGCTTTTACAAAAGATGAAGCAAAACCTAAATTCTACTTCAACATCGCCACAGACATCCCCTACTTCTCCCGTAAAAACCACCTTTCACCTTATTGTTATCGAACAGATGAGGCTTCCAACCTCAAAACATTGTAGGGGCTTTCGCAACTTTTTCTATTCAAAAGAGGGGAGTATTGTTGCAAGGAAAGTGG
>JAGMEZ010000465.1 GCA_023127905.1 Caldifarciminota bacterium | reverse complement strand
CTCACCGATATTTTTGATCTCGTCAAGAAGGGTAAGGAAGTACTTTGGTGGAACCTTTATTTCAATTACTGCCTCCTCACTCTCTTCCCATTTTGAAGTTGATGAATTTACAATCAAACCATCATATTTCTTTACAAGCAACAGGGTCTTGTCATATGACTCTTTAACTTTAGAAGACCGTACAGTGACATACGCTGTTCTGATAATTTTTTCTTCGATTTTTCCTTCATCACGTATGTCTTTTTCTCCGTATTCAGCTTCAAATCCTCCTGAAGGAGCTATAGTTTTATCCAGTGCTTCTGGTGTTTCGCCTGATTTCCTGCTCTCAATTTCTCCAATAAAACTATTCTCTTTACAACCAGATAGTAAAAGCAGGTAAATTGAGAGAACGAAAAGCAACTTCCTCATTTCTACCTCCTGGTAAACTGTTTAGCATTTTATTAACTTCAAGATGCAACGTTAGATGTTCAAAACGTTATACACAGGAAGTCAAGTTTTATTCCTTATTATCTCAGATAGGCTTTACAGACATCCACCTCCGCCGAATCCTCCACCACATCCACCTCCTGTTGATCTATATGTAACACCAAAGGATATCTTGAGCAAACTGTGGGGTCCGCCATACGTTGGAAGGTCTGCAAAATTGATCGAATACCGTCCATCCAGGACGATTCTGAAATCGTAGGTTCTGAATAAAATTATTCCACCGCCGAGGTTAATTCCAAGAGCTGTTGCAGTTTCCATATCGAAGAAATCTTTTTCTATCGTCAGGAACCTCATTCCCATTCCTCCACCAACAAAAGGACAGAAATCACCTTTTGATAATAGGTAGAATATGGATATTTCAGGATAGAATTCTGATGCAGAAACTGTTGTATCAAAGAAAGTATAACCAGATGAGCGAGAGATGCCAAACATAAGCTCAACCATAAAATTCGGAGTCTCATACCAGCCAATAGCGTCGTAAGAAATTAGTGAGTTCACTCCACCGTAGCTGTCTCCTCCGAGAGGCAATCCCCAGCCAAACTTAATTCCTCCAGTATAAAAACTTGTTCTTCTCCGAGGTTCTTTAGTCTCTTCCTCAGTAATTGCGCCAATTTCTGCGGTCTTCGCGACCTTTTTCCCTGTTGCAATGGATTTGGCAAGTCTTTTTGAGGTAATATCAAGGTCTTCAGCACTTGTTGCAGTAATTCTATCCTGAAAAACAATTGATTCCGAAGATACTTTAACAACGAAAGCGGAAATAATGTATTTTTCACCAAGTTTAGAGATAGTGCCATAAACCACCTTATCAGCATTGATCCGGGAGCCAATATCAGCAGCGCATTTTTTATTTTCACATTCTAACTTTACTCCAGGTATTCCTTCCATCACGCTTTTTTCGATGACAGTAAGATTTTTATAAGAGGCGAGATCAGTTCTTAGAAGGGCGGTTGTGGCTTCAGCAAGTGATGGATCAACACCAATTGTTTTGAAGTCCAGAACTGCGATCTTCTCTGCATACAATGAAAATGGCAAAATGCAGAGCAAGGCTACTATAAGTAATGCTTTGAAGTTAGACATAAAACCTCCTTTGTATAATGTTGGTACTGCGAAAAATATACTGATTATCGGACTATAGCAAGTTTTTTAACCGAACTTGTATATCCAGTTCTGAGCAGGATAATGTATATACCCGCATCAACCGTTTCTCCATTTAAATCCTTTCCATCCCAGGTTACTGCCCCATACTCAGGGGTAATATATCTTCCTGGTAAAAGATTATCCCCAAGATTAATTTCCTCAATCTTTCTACCTGATATTGAGAAAATGAATATTTTACCTCCTAAACCTTCGTTTATAATGTTATAAGGGATTACAACGTGGGGATGTTTCTTGGGATTGAAAGGGTTCGGATAAGGGGGAGCGAGTTCATCATTTTCGAAGGGACGAACAGCAGGGGTTTCGTAATTTATTGCCTTCCAGATATTTGCAATTCCCCATCCAAGTGTATCATTTGGGGAGGCATGTTGACTTGCAGTATTGAGAAGTACTTCTCGAACCTTCATTGGTGACCAGTCTGGATGTGCCTGTAGAATAAGTGCGCATCCCCCAGCAATAAGTGCAGTAGAAATTGATGTCCCCTGTCCTGTCACGTAGGGAAATTGTTCGGCAGTATCAGGTGCTTCAGGATCATATTCAGGATTTGTATGGTATCCGCACCACGAGGCGCAAACCTCTGGTTTCGTCCGTCCATCAGAAGTTGGTCCTATTATTGCACCGTAACCAACCCCATCTATCCATACCCATGCCCATTCCCACTGTTTTGTGTCAAAGTTGAAATCAACTGCACCTGCTGAAATAACACTATCTCCATCTGCTGGTGCAACAATGCATGTATCAGGTCTTGAGGTATTGGTGCCCGATCCTGATTTTACGTTACCCATTGCGGTAACAACAATGATACCTTTGCTTACTGCAAGGTCTGCAGCCCTTGTGATAATAGCAGAATCGCCATTCATATGCTCTTCGTATAAGTAGCCTATTGTATCATCAAATGATTTGTAACCGAGTGAACTCGATATAATGTCTACACCACCCTTATCGGGACCACAAGAATCCGCCCATTCTGTAGCAGCAGCCCAGTAATCTTCCTCCTGCATTATTTCTTCATCTACCATTTCAGTTTTAGCAAGTGCAAATTTAGCATTGAAGGAAGCACCGATAAGTTCATTATCTTTATAACCACCAATTAGAGAGAGCATTGATGTACCGTGGTTTATCTGTCCCGGGGGATCACCTAATTCAGGACCAACGATTGTATCGATTGTATCACCATGGCTTCCTATGAAATCCCATTTAGCAATTATACGTTTACTCACATGTCCTAACGCTTCGAATCGAGTTGAGTCAACCCAGAATCCTGTATCAAAAATTCCAATTCTTACACCTTCACCAAAATAACCGTGGTTATGTGCAATATCTAAAGCTATGAGGGAATCCTGTGTCCTTGAGTTTCCATAGTTGAATTCAAAACCCTCTTCTTTGTCCATTTTCTTAATTCTTTTCCTGGTTGTTTTGTATGTTTCTGGTTCTAAATAGAACTTTTCAACTCTTTCGATCTTTCGAACGAATGGGAAAGCCGTTATCTCATTAATTATATCTTTCCTAACCCTGAAACTTGCACCGTTTAACCAGTTTGATATTATTCTCCTTTTGGCTTCGATATTCTCAATTTCTTTTACATAATCTTTATATACAGGCAGATCAGTAAAGTCAGCGATTTCTGCCCGTCCAGTTTTTTCTCTTCTTTGTCTTCTCCGCTCACTGAGATTGTTCTTGAATCGAGTGATGCTCTTTTCATACTCATCTATGTTGAATATGCCTTTATCTGTGAAGAAAACCCAGATATTTATTTCATCATTCTTTTCCATTCTCAACATTGAATAGTGAAGTTTTCTACCAATTTTGTCCTTTAGGGGTGCTTTATATAGTTCATTTGCATGGGTATAAGATGTAATAAGAAATATAAGAATGAAAAGAACGGATAGAATTTTCATTTTTTCAATTGCTGTCATTAGATTTTTACTCATTCTCCCTCCTTGAATAATATAAGGTTCTGTGAAAATCTTTACCACAGAGAACACAGAGGTTGTTCAGTTTCAACAACTTATGAAACATTTCCTTCCCTCCCCCCTCTGTGACCTCAAATGTGCTTCCTAT
>JAGMEZ010000464.1 GCA_023127905.1 Caldifarciminota bacterium | reverse complement strand
GAGCAGGTGCTTCAGATATGTATCTTATAAAAACATATGCAAATGGTGATACCATCTGGACAACCACTTGTGGAATGCTATATTCTGAATATGGTTATTCAGTCCAACAGACCTCTGATAGCGGATATATTGTTACAGGTAGAATATCTTCATTTAGCGTAGGAGGTTTTGATGTTTTTCTTGTAAAATTAGATGAAGATGGTAACACATTGTGGGCAAAATTTATTGGTGATTTTGGATGGGATGTTGGTTATTCAATAGAAGGAACATCTGATGGTGGTTACATCATTGCAGGATGTACGATGTTATATGGAGAAGGTTGGGATGTTTATCTTATCAAAACGTATGCGGATGGTGATACCATCTGGACAAAGACTTACGGAGGAGCAAACTGGGATGTAGGATATTCAGTTCAAGAGACTTCTGATGGTGGGTATATTGTTGCAGGATTAACAGAGTCTTTCGGAGCAGGTAGTTTTGATATTTATTTATTAAAAGTTGATTCGTTAGGTAATACCCTCTGGACAAGAACACATGGAGATGTTGGTTGGGATGAAGGATATTCGGTTCAACAAATTTCAGATGGTGGATATATCCTTGTTGGAGCGACTGAATCATTAGGCGAAGGAGATTTTGACATCTATTTCAGCAGGACGTATTCAAATGGTTATGCACTCTGGACAAAAATTTATGGAGGAGATGAGCATGATGTAGGCTACTCAGTTAAGGAGACATCTGATAGCGGATACATAATAGCAGGAAAAACAAAATCGTTTGGTTCAGGTCTTTATGATGTTTATCTTATAAAGACAGAACCTGATCTTGGAATTGAAGAGGAAAAGAAAGACCATAGACCTAAGACCACAGACATAAGATTTTTTTGTTATCCCAACCCCTTCACTACAGAGGTTAGTATTAAGTGTTCAGGGATTAGTGAAAGTCAAAAAGTTACTATAGAGATTTATAATGTGAGTGGGCGATTAGTAAAGGACATTTATCTGCCTACTGCCTACTCCCCCGGCCTCGCTCCGCGAAGTGGGGCGGGCTTACTTCCTACTGTAATTACGTGGGATGGAAGTGATAATTATGGAAAATGGGTTTCAGTGGGAATATATTTCATAAAGGTAA
>JAGMEZ010000463.1 GCA_023127905.1 Caldifarciminota bacterium | reverse complement strand
ATTTTGTATTTTGAAGCCTGACCCGCTTTTCTGTACACTTTTCTATTTTCTACGGTAGAAAAAGATCGCTGTCCCTAATTTGCCTAATTTGAATTCTAATTTTTATAATTTTAAAAAATTTAAAAGTTTACTCCTGTCCCCATTAACCATTAACATTAACTGGTATAGTCATTCCCCTACTTTATCCTTTATCCTTACACTTTCTGTCTTCTACCTACTGCCTACTCCTTACTCCCGACTGTCCTTCCCTCTCTCTTACTACAATCTTCTGGTTGAGTTCAACTCCTCTTACTTTTTTGATAACTCTGTTAAGGAATCTTACCTCTATCTCAGCAGGTGTACTATCCTTTCCAAAACCGAAAAACTGTACAAAGGAATTCTGACTTGTCGTTCCCTTGCCCCCCTGCACCTCTCTTATCTGGATTTTATCGTCCTGTTTTACGGTAATCCTTGTACCGATACCAGAAGAGTTCGATGTTGTTCCAATAACTTTTATTTCAAGATAATTGTTTTGGTTGCCTTTGTTTTCAAAAAGATGGACACCCGAACCGCTTGCAACAAAGAGGTCTAAGTCTCCATCGTTATCAAAATCACTGAATGCACAACCCCATCCATTAAAGACTCTTACACCTGAAAGAAAGGTTATATCCTTAAAAGTACCATTCCCAAGATTCTCATATAGATAACTCCTTCTTCCTTCATAGACAGAGGTTATATAAAGGTCAAGGTCTCCGTCATTATCTACATCGCCCCAAATAGGATCGGAATGGGTCTCTTCAAACTTTATTCCTGCATCAACTCTTCTGTCAATAAATCTCCAATCGGGGGCGCCAAGATTTTCATAAAGTTTTGTTTTGTTCGAAAACTCAATGTATCTTGGGTGTGCTAAATTTGCAGTAATAAGATCAAGATCTCCATCATTATCATAATCCCCCCAGGATGAACCAATGGTATGACCCCACCATCCATCCACTTCGTCTCCTGCTACACCAAGAAGAGAAGCTGCGTTTGTGAATGTTCCATCACTATTGTTACGCCAGAGAAAATTTTCCTGTAACCTGTAGTTGGATACATAAACATCGAGATCTCCATCGTTATCATAATCCCCCCAGTTTACACCTCTGCCTGCCGTCTCCTCATTAAATGGAGGAGACATACCTACGTCAATTAACACCTCATCGAATGACTCTCCATCCTTACAGAGATAGAATTCATCAGGATAGTGCGAGTGTTCCTTCCAGTTTTCATAATTTGCCAGATAGAGGTCAAGATACCCGTCTCTATTCGCATCACCCCATGCTGCGCCTTCTGTAGAAAAATCATTCGATACCTTTCCTGATTCAATTGTAACATCTATAAATTTTCCTTCTACGGTCTGTTTCCAGAGACGATCTCCTTTTTTCCCTTTCCCGCCTGATATAGAATAAAAATCCAAAATACCATCATTGTTCCAGTCTCCCCAGATACCGCCTGATGCAGAGTAATCTTTTATTCCAACCTCTTCTGTAACTTCTTCAAACTTTTCTCCTTTAATGTTTCTGAAGAGCCTTGAACCATTAAGCAATATATCGTCGTAGCTATCGTTGTTGTAATCACCCCAAGCTATGCGGGATGCCTTTATGTCTCCAAAACCCATCTTTTTTGTTACATCTTGAAACACAGTCCCTCTATATTCCATTTCTCTTCTTGCTAACATTAATATATCATTTTCTTTCTTTTTTGTATCCAAGTTTAAATTTTTAATTGCACTATCTGCTTTTGGTGTCCATTTATTTCTCACGTCCCCTTCAATAAGAGATAAAATATAAGAGTGTAGTGCATCCTTCTCCTTGCCTTCCTTTTCCTTTATCCTTCCAAGAATATAGTAATAGGATCCGTTACTTTTGTAATCGTCAACACCATAATTGGTATTCTCTATCGCATTATTAATCCAATATTCTGCTTCATCTGTACTGCCCTTTAGTAATAGAGCTCTCGCAAGAGACATCCGCGTATCACCGTAAAGAGCCTTTTTTTGTAAATACCACTGTTCCTGTGCAAGATTTTTGGGTTTCCCATATTTTGGTTCAAGATCTACTGCTTTTCTTGCATATTCAATTGCTTTTTCTATATCATTGTCTGATTCAATGAGAAGGTAAGAGAGGTAACTGTAAGCAAATGGATTCGTCGGTTTTTCTTTTAACAACCTCTCACCGACTTCTACCATTTCATCATATCTCCTTAATTGGTAGAGCGAACTTAAAAGATACCGATAAACGGTAAGTCTCCACTCGGTTTCAGGGTAATCAACCAGGAATCGTTCAAGGTAGTGAACCTTGGCTGTATCGTTTCGCCATATAAGATAAAGTCCTGTATAGAAATCGTTTCCAATAATTTTATAGCCAGTCTCACTGTTTGGGAATTCTTTTATTAATGCATCCTTGTATGGTTTTATTGCAAGTGACTCTGTGTCAGCCAGAAAGGAGAGTTCGTATGCCGTGGAAAGAGCATCTTCTCTGTCCTCTTCAGCATTGAGAAAAGATTTTGAAAAATCCTTTATCTCGTCTTTTAGCGCGCTGAGTTTTAAAGAGTCCTTTGAGGCTTCTTCTATCTTAGCACTGAAGAGTCTAAGAATTGTCTCATTTTCCTTCGAAATCTTAAAAGCCTTTTCATAGTATTTGATTGCATTCTCCCAGTCCCTCTTTTTATAATAGACATATGCTACTCTTTTTAAGGTTTCAAAATCATCAGGATAGACTGAAAGAACAGCCCTATACTCACCGAGTGCTTTTTCATAAAGTCTTCTTTCAAAAAATTCGTCTGCTTTTTTGAACGACTTCTCCTTTTTAAAACGATCCCTCAATATTTTCTGGGTTTGTGCACAACCATTAAGAATAAGTAAAGAAAAGACAACCAGAAATAAGAATCTAAATTTCATAAACTCCTCCAGTATTAGAATCATTCCCTGAAGAGCGTATCCGATGTAAACTCAAAGGGGTTAAGTGGAAAATTTTAAATAAAGTTCTAAACACATTTTAACTTTTCTAAATTGGAATTTGTTCGAAGTGCAAAGTCATAGAGGTAGATGTTTTCAGCTATTTGCTGTTTGTTGACTTTTGTTCGTATACTGATAAATGTTTTTCTTTTTTATGACGAAATGACCTTTGGTATTTATCAATCTTTATTTTTTTAAAATCAATATCTTTAATATTTTCCGGGATTGAAAAATTTGACGCTAATTTTATCCAATCCACATCTCTAATCGTTACTACTTTATCCAAGTAAAAACTCAACCAAATATCACTGATTTTAGAGTTAGATGATTCTTTTAAAAGTTTATCTTTTGTAATATTTGCATACTTTTCATCAATATCTATCCCAATGAATCTCCGCCCCAATCTTTTTGCTGCAATTACAGTTGTTCCTGTTCCAACAAAAGGATCTAGAACAATATCCTTTTCATCTGTACTCATTAGGATTATCCTTTCCAATAAATGTATTGGTAACTGACATGGATGCTCATCTCTATATTTGCTATGTTTTATGCGGTGGATATCCGACCATACATCAGAGACTAATGGACCAAATGGATGTAAGCTTGCTTTTTTTCCACCGTAATCTTTTAGAAGATAGCCGCATTTCCTGCAACGTTTATGTGGATAACGAATTTCATAAATTTTCCTCTTTTTTAGATCCTTTACATAATACAAAATTCCATAATGAGAAGGCTGTAAACTCTTGCCCATTGGTGCGGTTGGTGCATCCCAGGCGATCCAATGTTTAAAATAAGCCGTTTCATTCAGAAAATTTGCATAGAAAGTCAACCATTTCGGGATATTATGCACAAATATAGAACCTGTTGGCTTTGTAATTCTAACCATTTCATATATCCACTGCCTACACCAACCCAAATATGCGTGGAATTCTTTATTGTCTCTATATCCATTATATTTCTTCCCTAAATTAAAAGGTGGGTCTGCAAATGTTATATCAACAGAATTGTCTGGAATATTTTTCATAACTTCAAGACAATCTCCCTGTATTATCTGGTTGATATATTTATCAATCATATTTCTAAACTCCAAGTCTTAATTGCTAATTCTGCCAATTCATTTTGTCTTTGTTTAATAAATTCTACTGTCCAATTATTATAATCAGCAATTGTATTTGTAATCCATATTTCGGATTCTTTATATTTTTTCTTTTTTTTGGAAAAAGATGAACTCTTAAATTCGCTATTTTCTTTTGTTCTCATCAAAGTTAAGTTTCCAATGCGTTTTACATAGCTTTTTATATCATCCTCTGCAAAATTAGGCCAATTTCTACTAGGCTTTTCAGGTAAAATATGTTCTAAATTTACGGAATCTGGATTAGTATTTACTAACAACTCTGGATTATCCTCTCCTCTATGGTAATTTTCAATAGCCTGAAGGTAATATCTTGCGTATTTATGTTTAGTTAAAGTAACTATACTAAACCTTTCTTTAAAAACTCCATCTTCTGGAATAAGTTCTTTTAATGATTTTCGCAATCCTAATGTGTTTTTAATTTTTCCACTAAATACCTCTTTAGCTTTA
>JAGMEZ010000462.1 GCA_023127905.1 Caldifarciminota bacterium | reverse complement strand
GATAAAGGAAAAAGGATAAAGGAAAAAGTCACAGGGGCAGAAAACGGAAGTCAGATGATAGAAAAAGAGAGATTGCTTCGGTTGTGAATATCAAAGTTTACTCGCAATGACAGATTTGTAGTACACGAATAGTTGGTTTCTTTGCGAACTCTGCGTTCCCTTCGATTAGACTCAGGACTTAGCTTGCAGTGAGTGAGTCGAACTGCTTCGCGGTGCAAAATGAAAGTTGTAGGAAGGAGAGGTGAGACATGACGAGAGATGATGCACTTAGATTGGTAAAGGAAAAGGTGGCAAATAAAAACCTGATAAAACATATGCTTGCTACAGAGATATGTATGCTAAAGATTGCAGAACATCTTGGTGAAGATAAAGAACGATGGGCAATTGCTGGTCTCCTTCATGACCTTGACTATGACACAACAAAGGATAACTTCCCCAGACATGGTTTTGAAACTGCTGAAATGCTTGAAGGTAAAGGTCTTCCTGAGGATGTCTTGCAGGCTATCGTTTCACATACAGGACATGTTGAAAGAATTTCGGTTATGGATAAAGCCCTTTATGCAATAGACCCGACAACGGGGCTCATAGTTGCTGCAGCACTGATGCATCCATCGAAGAGGTTGGAAGAAATTGACGTTGATTTTGTTATGAGAAGGTTTAAGGAGAAAAGATTTGCAGCAGGTGCGAACAGAGAGCAAATAAAAACATGCACTGAAATTGGGTTAGAAATGGAAGATTTTATTGGAATCTGCCTTGAAGGTATGAAGTCAATATCAGAAGAACTTGGACTGTAGAAGGATAGTAGGTAGTAGGGAGTAAGGAGTAGAAAGTAAAATCCGAATACCGAAATCCGAATGACTAATAATTTAGATTCTGAATCTGAGACTTTGTAGTAGAACTTCGAAATTGGGTTTTTTTTCTTTTTGTTCGTCATTGGAGCTTCGGAATTCGTCATTGCCTAGTAGCGTTGGGGCTTGTCCCCAACTAAATAAACCATAATTAGGGAGATTATTTGCCCATTTTTAAGGCGTACGACATCAGAGGGCTCTATCCCGATGAACTCAATGAAGTCATTGCAAAAAAGATTGGGAATTGTTTCGCTCAGATAATTAATGGTAATAAAATTCTTGTGAGCAGGGATATGAGACAGTCAAGTAAGCCACTCTTAGATGCTCTCGTTGAAGGCATTCTCGAGACAGGTAAGGATGTGACAGATATTGGACTTGCATCCACACCTATGATGAATTTTGCTGTTGGAAAGTATGATTACGATGCTGGTATTCAGGTTACAGCTTCGCATAATCCAAAGGAATACAACGGATTTAAGACAGTTGGAAAAGGAACGATTCCCATAGGATTTGAAACAGGACTGAACATCGTTGAGAAGAAGGTCCAGATGAACGAGTTAAAGAAATCTGATATTAAAGGTAAGATAATAGGTAAGAATGTTTTCTCTGAATATAAAGATTATGTTTTAATGTTCAAGGGAGAGATAGCTCCGATGAAGGTTGTTATAGATGCATCAAACGGTATGGCAGGATATACTTTACCTCCAATTCTGGATGAATTGCCAGGTGAATTTGTAAAACTCTTTTTCGAGATGGACGGAACATTCCCAAATCATGAATCAAATCCAATGGTAGAGGAAAATCTAAATGAACTGAGAAAGACTGTTCTCGAGGAGAAAGCAGATCTTGGCGTTATCTTTGATGGAGATGCAGACAGATGCTGTTATGTGGATGAGTTGGGAAATATTATAAGACCTGATTTGATTACAGGAATTATAGCAGAGGAAGTTTTATCTGGAAAGAAAGAAGAGAAAATTCTAATAGATGTTAGATCCAGTTGGGCAGTGAAAGAATTAATTGAAGAAATTGGTTGTATTCCTGAAAGGGTACAGGTTGGGCATGCATACGCAAGAAAGAAACTGAGGGAGGATAATGCCATCCTTGGAGGAGAACTTGCCGGACATTATTATTTCAGGGATAATTTTTATTGTGACAGTGGGGTAATTGCATTTCTTTATGTTCTTCGAACCATGTCAAGAAAGAAGGAAACAATGAGTGAACTCGTTCGACCATTGATGAGGTATCCGGGAACAGGAGAGATAAATTTCAGAACGGAAAAGAAGGATGAAATTATTGACACTATGCAGGATAAGTATACTGATGGAGAGATATCTCTTCTCGATGGTTTGACAGTTGAGTATGAAGACTGGTGGTTCAATCTTAGAAAATCTAATACAGAACCTTACCTCAGACTCAACATAGAAGGTAAAAATACTGACGTCTTTGAAGTAAAGAAGAAAGAATTGATAAAGCAAATTAAGAGTATGTTATAGGCAGTAATTGGTTATTATGTTATTGAGTTACTTAGTTATTGGGTTATTGAGTTATTGGGTCGTTTAAGTCGTCATTGCGAGTAAACATTCATTTGGAATTCTCCTTCTGGTTTTTCCTTGACTTCTTATGTATTT
>JAGMEZ010000461.1 GCA_023127905.1 Caldifarciminota bacterium | reverse complement strand
CAAGGTATAATGTTCAAAGAATCAGGTGATAAAGATGGTGCTAAAAAATCTTTTGCAAAGGCAAAGGAAATATTTAAGAAGCTTGGAACAAAAGGGTGGATTAAGAAGATAGAGAGAAAAAAGGAATTTTCTACTTAGAATAATATCATTATTATGATATATAATAAATGAAAGCAATTATGATAGAGTTTAATAAAAAATCGTTTCTTTACAAAAGAACTTTCCAATTGCAAAGAAATATTTATGTTCAAGTATTATTCCAGAGTTCTTACCAGCGATAGATAGTCTGGGCGGAATATATATTTCTTGTAATGGGTTTTTGTATTGATATAAATAATCGAGGAAGGAATTTTGAAATTTATAGGAAGGAGGTGAGATAGAAAGAAACGGCGGAGTGAGTGGATACAGGTTTAGGTTAAAGAAAAAGGAGGTGAAGATGAGAAGATTATCATATCTTATTTTTGGGATTCTGATATTTGGAATCCCAGTAGTCATGAATGCCCAGTTTATCAATGGCGACTTTGAATCGTCTGGTGGTTGGACGATCGAAACAGGTGGTAATCCTTCACCAATTGCTACAATTACTGAAACCCCAGCACCTCAGGGCAGCTACTGTGCTAAAGTGGAGAATGTCCTGGGAAATATGGGGAATCCCCGCTGGGCATATATCAGACAGAAGGTTTTTGTGCCGGATTCGGCACAGGAGCTTCATTACTGGTTTAAATACTGGACAGACACATGGGGTGCACATGTTGGTATCCGGGTTATCGCAAATGCAGACTCAGATACAACATATCTTGAGAGTTACTCTGGAGGTGGAAGTGGTGGTTCGATTGCCTGGACTGAAAAACAGATTGATGTTGTTGCACTGGCTGGAGATTCAATGATCGTTGAGATCTTTGTCAGGGATATGTCTACCACATGGGCAGGAAATGGTGACCATGGTGCAAATTTCTATGCAGATGATTTCTGGTTTGTAATTCCAGACAGTGACCCACCCGATGTTCAGGTTACCTACCCTAACGGTGGAGAAACCATAATGGTAGGTCAGAATGTGGATATCACCTGGCTTGCTACTGACCCATCGGGAGTGGAATCGGATTCAGTATATTACTCAACCGATGGTGGTAGTTCATGGATTGGAGTTACCTATCAGACTGGAAATCCACAGGTTTATACCTGGACAGTTCCCAATACCCCGTCGACTAACTGTCTTATTCAAATTGTGGCTTTTGACCATTGGAACAATCGAGGATTTGATGTTTCAGATGCAGTTTTCACCATCACCCAGGATACCGGTCCCCCGATAGTGTCAGTGACTACGCCAAATGGTGGTGAAAGTTGGGCAACAAATTCAGTCCATTATATTGCCTGGTCAGACAGTGATAATGTCGCAGTTGTTGCAGATTCGATCTATTACTCTACGGATGGTGGGGCGAATTGGACACCTGTAGTATATCAGACCGGGAACCCACAGGGTTATTGGTGGACAGTTCCCAATACCCCATCTACGACCTGTCGGGTAAAGGTAGTTGTCTTTGATGGAGCAGGTTTGAGTGCTGTTGATGAATCTGATGGTGATTTTGAGATATATTATGAAGAGGCACCGGAATATCGTTATGCTATTGTAGTCAGCGCAAGTACCCTTGCTGATCCAGACTGGGGTGAAGTCGTTGACAGTCTAATTGCTCGACATTCGGCTCAGGTATTTTCTTATTCAAGTAGCATCTGGGAAACACAGGCAGATGTGAGCATATATCAACCCGACTATATCGGATTTGTGGCACCAATACCAGAACCGAGTCCAAGTTTTGTACAGAATCATTTTTGGCCCTACCTGAGACAGCTCGATTCAGATCCATATCCAGATGCAGTTGGTGGAATTATTACAGGGTGCGATGCATCGGATGCCTTGAGAATTGTTACTGGACCTTCCCATCTCACGATAAAGACAATGCTTGGTGGTACCAGTAGTTGTAATGTCAATTACTATCCACAAGGGATAAACACAAGTGAAGCAACATATGGCTGGTATCAGATTAAATATCCTGATTCAGTAAAGGCAACAACCTATACTGATGGTCCCCAGGACAGAACCGAGTGGCTTGTGAATATGCTCAATGGTGATAGTTTGATTTTCGGGGATTCAGTAGACATCTTTGTAACTTCTGGTCATGGAAGCTCTAATTCGTGGATGATGCATTATGGTTCACCAAATTATGAGGGTTATTTCCGTTCAAATGGTTTTGGTCATCTCTATGGAGATCAATATTCTGGTCCGGATATAGATATCATTTCTCCAAATGCAAAGATATATTTTGGACTTGGTAACTGTAATATTGGTCAGATCAATAATACAGGATGTATGGCACCGGCGTGGATTCACAATGGTGGTGCCTATCTATATACTGGATATGTCATTACTGAAGGAGCATCCAGTTACCAGCATGGTTCCACCAAAGCATATTTCTGTTTACAGGACCATTACTCCTGGCCTACTGCCTTTATGCTGGGTAATTGTTGCTTTGTCTTTGACCTGGCAAACAATACTCCTGGGGTAAGCGGTAATGATCTAAATGGATCCGGGCTGTATGGTGATCCAGCGATTGATGCCCGAATACCTGAAGGTCCAGAATATTTATGTGATACCCTGCTTTATACAAAGGAATTGATTGTAAATGAAGGTGTGGAGCGTGATACAATTACCTTCAGGATAACGATGAATAAGGAAGGGAATCCTGGATATACGAGCAAATGGGGTTTCCGTTCACCAATATATCTTTTCCCGTTCAGGATTGACCCGGATTCAGTGGAAATTATTGATACTAATGCGGATACTTCAGTTATAATGGATAACTTTGTTTTGATGTATATCTGGTATCAGGGACAATCGTCATTACCAGCTGGTACCCAGCGCTGGGTGACGTTCACTGCCAAGAGATTTGTCGGGGTTAGGGAGAAAGAGGTCACACTATCTCGTCCAACTCAGGAAATGTTCCTTAAGAGTTATCCCAATCCATTCAGCAAAACTA
>JAGMEZ010000460.1 GCA_023127905.1 Caldifarciminota bacterium | reverse complement strand
AAAGGGGGTAAGATATGAAAATTACACCACTTGATATTAGAAAAACGGAGTTTAAGACTACATTCAAAGGATACGATAAAAACGAAGTAAATGTTTTTCTCGAGATGGTTGCAAAAGAAATGGAGGAACTTATAAAGGAAAATACCGTTTATATGGAACAGTTACGCGATCTTGACTCCAAGATAGAGGACTACAGGAGGATGGAAAGGACACTGCAAAACACTTTAACGAGTGCACAGAAGACAACGGATGAATTGCGTCGGAACGCTGAGAAGGAATCCGAACTCATACTACGAAACGGGCGGATACAAGCAGACCATATACTGGAGGAAGCACGCGCTCAGTCGAACAAGTACAAGACCCAGATAGCCTCATTAAAGAGTCAAAGGGATTCATTTATTGCTCAATTTAGAGGACTTGTTGAAGCACAGTTACAGGTACTCAATAGAAGCTGGGAGGAACTTGAAATTGAAGAGCTGCCAGTAGAACAGGAAAAAGAGATTCAGAAAGTGATAGAAAAAAAGGATATAAAAGAGATAAAAAGGGATAAACGAGAATCATTGAAGGGTTTAGGCGACCTGTTCAGGTAAGGTATAGTTTATTTTATGTTAGATAGAACAGAGAAGAAAAAGAGACTCTACGATAAAATCATCATATTTTTGTTATTGATGATATTGTTATTTACCTCAGCATGCAACGTAGAGCACAAAATTAAAGAAAGACAAGCAAGAGAGTATTTTAACAATAATCAATACAGCAAGGTAATAGAAACGCTTGAGACGATAAAACCATCCAGGAGATCAGCTCGCATTAATCTGCTTCTTGGAAAAACTTACTGTATACAGTTTGAGTTTGATAAGGCTGATCAAATATTTAATAATACATTTAAAAGGTTTCCCTCCTTTAAAGATAGTATTATTACAACATATTTATTCATGGCTGAGAGATTCGAAAAGAGGAAAAGGTCTGACCTTGCAATAAAGGCTTATAATTCCGTTCTTGATATTGAAAGTGAATATAATATTGATATGGGGTTTTATTTGTTAGGGCACTACTACTACGACAGGAACGATCTTGTGAGAGCAAAGGAATTACTTGAAAAGGGTGTAGAAAATATTAAAGACAAACGCGTGCTGAGAAAGGCAAAAGTTGAATTATTGGATATTTACGAAAAAATTGGAATGTTAAAAGAGGCAATTGATATTTCTGCCGGTGATCCTTCAAAAGATATCATTTTCAGAAGAGGGAAAATTTCTTATAGGCTTGCTAAGGATTTTTTTACAACAGAAGAGTTTGATTCTGCTATTACCTATTGTGAAACAGTGTTAGGAATAAACTCTCCAAGGACTCTTATTGATGACACATATTTTCTTATGGGGGAAATTTATTCATCCAGAGGAAATTATAGGGATGCAATACAGTGTTACAAAGAGGTTATTAAATTAGATAAGTTTGGAAACAATGAATTAGCTTCTATAGCGAAGAAAAAGATAGAAATATTGACAAAATTTTAAAGGGGGGATGGTGAAGATAAGGATAACTTTAATTCTTTACTCACTTTTTCTTTTGAGTTGTACAAAAGAAACGATTAAACAGAATATGTCGGCAGAGGATTTATTTGAATTTTCCAAGGAAGCCTTTAATAAGAAAAAGTATAATCTTGCTATTGAAGGGTTCAAGATGCTTGTTTTTGAACATCCGGGAAGTGAATTCATTGATGATGGGCAATTCTATCTTGGTGAATCATTTTTTAACTCGAAGGACTATGAGAATGCAGTTGTTGAATATAGGTTCTTTATTCAGAATTTTCCTGAAAGTCCATATCTTGATGATGCGAATTATAAATTAGGTTTTTCATATTATAAATCTTCGCCCTCATACTACCTTGAGCAGACGAGAACGGAAGAAGCATTAAAAATTATTGAAAGGTTTCTTATCCGTTTTCCGGAAAGTGAATGGATAGAGGAGGCGGAGGAAGTGAAAAGAAAATGTTTTGATAAGCTTGCAAAGAAGGAATTAGAAAACGCAAAATTATATTATAAACTTGCACACTTTAGAAGTGCAGAAATATATCTGGAAGACCTTCTTGAAAGTTACCCTTCGTCGATACATATTGATGAAACAAAGTATAGGCTTGGTCTATGTTATTTAAAAACTGAGAAAAAAGATGAAGCGATAGAAATTTTTCAAGAACTTAGCGAGGAGGAAGGAGCGTTTTCTGATAAGGCTGAGAAGGAACTTGAAAAGTTATCAAAAAAAGAAAGGGCAACAATTATTGAATGAGAAAGGCAACAATCTTTGGTGGCTCGTTTGATCCTATACATTATGGACATTTAATTATTTCACAGGATATTCTTATAGAGAAAAAGTTAGAAAAGATACTTTTCTTACCATCCGTTTCCCCTCCCCATAAAAAAAGTTATGCGCCGTTCACTGATAGAGTGAATATGGTAAACCTCGCAATAGAAGGAAATCCAAAATTCCAGTGCAGTGATTTTGAAAAAACGCTTCCCAAACCATCGTATACTATAAATAGTTTACGTTCGGTAAAAAAGGAATTTGGATTCTCCAAAATATCATTTATTATTGGTATGGATTCTGCTGTAGAATTTGATACATGGAAAGATCCCGATGATCTTCTTAAGGAATTTGAAATAATTGTGATTCTGAGAACAGGTTATGCAAAAGAAGATGTCAGTGAGCGATTTCGAAAGAAAATGATTTTTTTTAACACGAGATGTATTGATATCTCTTCGACAGAAATAAGGAAACGGATTAAAAAAGGTAAAATAGTAAAGTATCTGACTCCTGATTCTGTTTTTAACTATATTAGAAAAAAGGATTTGTACACCTAAATTTAATAAACCCCAGACAGAAAGCTTGAGACTTTCAAATGGAGAATATGGGACGTAAAGAAAAAAATAAGCTTATCCTCGTCGATGGTTCAGCAATGACGTACAGGTCATACTATGCATTTATAAACAATCCGTTGCGTGATTCGAAAGGTGAGAATATAAGTGCAATTTTTGGTATGGCAAATTCACTACTAAAAATTTTGAGAGAACAGAATTTCACACACATTGCAGTATGTTTTGATACGCCTAAGCCAACATTCAGGCATAGATTATTTAAAGAATATAAAGCGACAAGGGAAAAAATGCCCGATGAATTGGCAGGGCAACTCGCTGTGGTGAAGGAGCTAATCGAAGCGTTAGGGATACCTGTAATAGAGGAAGAAGGTTTTGAGGCAGATGATGTTATGGGGACACTTGCAATACTCGCTCTTTCTGAAAAATTCACAGTAACGTTAATCTCCTTTGATAAGGATTTTTTGCAGTTGCTAACCCAGGATGGAATAGACATTATTAAACCAGGAAGAGGTAAAACAGCTGAAGAAATTATTACCAAAGAAGACGTAAATAAGAAGTTTGGTGTAACAGCGGCACAGATAACGGATTATTTAGCACTGATAGGAGATACCTCTGATAATGTTCCAGGAGTTCCAGGAGTTGGTCCGAAGTCCGCTGTGAAATTACTGAAGGATTTTGGGACTATTGAGAACATAATTTCTAACAAATCAAACATTACATCTGAAAGAATCAGATCAGCAATAAATGAAAAACAGTTGAGTCTTTCAAAAAAACTTGTTACAATAGATACGAATGTTAATCTTGAAATTACCGTAAAAGCAATGTTTTATAGAGGAAAGAATAACGAGCGGTTAAAGGAATTGTTTACAGAGCTTGAATTTACGTCCCTTATGGGAGAGATTGATGAGAAACCTGAAAAACTGGTTAAATTCGAGGAAATCGGGTTAGAGCAAACCGGTGAGATAACAAAGGGGATAGAGGAGAAAGCAGCAATTGAATTTTTGGATACTAATGGATCTTTTTATCTATCAATTGCAGTTACTGATAATGTCTGGATAACAAATGTTTTCAGAGAGGAGTCTCTTTATAATGAATCTATCCAGACATTTTTACGAAAAAATAAAGTGTTAAAAATCTCAAGTGATGTAAAATCATTGTTGCATTTGTTTGAAGTGGAAGATGTTAATACTGGTAAAGGTTTTTTTGACATTTCAATTGCCTCTTATCTGTTAGAACCTTCAAGAGGAAGTCATACCATGGAATTTGTTTCTTTACGATTCGCGAACAGAACGCTGAGTAAGAAGATTGACATGATTAAAGGATTTAAGAAAGAGAAAATAGGAATTGGGGAGGTTAAACAGGAACTTGCTCGGTATGTACAAACTGACCTTGATTTATATCCAGTGTTAATATCAAAATTAAAAGAGGAAGGTTTGGATGACCTTTTTTATAATTTGGAAATGCCCCTTATCTCTGTTCTTGCACGGATTGAAAAGGCTGGGATTGCATTAAACGAGAAGTTATTTAGGAATTTAAGTACCGAATACAACAAGGAAATTTCTGAAATAGAAAAAAATATTTATAGTATAGCAGGAGAGACATTTAATGTACGCTCTACAAAACAACTTCAGCATATACTCTTTGAGAAACTGAAACTAAAGCCACCAAGGAGAACAAAGACAGGTTTCTCGACAGATTCAGATACACTCATGATTCTTACTGAATCGCATGATTTACCAAAAGAAATACTTAAATACCGTGAGTTGTATAAGCTTAAGTCAACATATATTGATACACTTCCAGAACTCATTGGAAAGGATGGGAGAATCCATACGACATTAATACAAACAACTACCTCTACAGGAAGGCTTGCTTCAAGAAATCCAAACCTTCAAAATATCCCCGCAAGGGGTGATC
>JAGMEZ010000046.1 GCA_023127905.1 Caldifarciminota bacterium | reverse complement strand
TATTTTACTGTGAAGTATGATTCTAATGGTACAATTCTCTGGCAAGACACAATAGACAATAGCGGCGATGATTTTGCTCGCGGTGTAGCAGTCGATAATTCTGATAATATCATAGTGACAGGGACTTCCTTTATAGATGGGGATAATGATTATTTTACCGTGAAGTATGTTCCAACTTCAGGTATTTCTAATGATGTAGATTCTGATCTTATCTATGGTCCAACCTTATACAATATCTATCCTAATCCATTTAGGGATAAGGTTGAAATAAGATTGATGATTGAAGATGAAAGATGGAAGAAGGAAGATATTTCATTAAGAATCTATGATGTAACAGGACGGTTAGTAAAGAGCTTTTCGCTGCCTACTACCTACTCCTTACTCCCTACTGTCATTTCCTGGGATGGAAGAAATAATACTGGAGAAAGAGCCACAAGTGGTGTCTACTTCCTGAGGTTAGAAACAGAGGATTATAAAGAAACCAGACAATTGCTGTTGTTGAAGTAGAGAGTTTTAGGTAGTTAAATTAGGGACACATCCCATTTTTGAAAGTGTTGAAAAATATAGAAACTGGAAACTGTACAGGAGTAAACCCTGCGAAAAAATATTATTCTTAAGACATTTTTCTATTTCACGGGGTAAACTTTTTGATTCAGCAGACTAAAGAGATTGTGCCAAAATAGACTATTTACTCCTGTTGTTGCACTCCAGAAAAGATTTTCGTCGAGGACAAACCTCGACGCTACTTTTGGAGTGAAAAATTGGTGATTTTGCCTTTTTACTTGTACACTATTCTGTGGTTAGATTAGCTCATCGAGGACTCCTTTAATGACTTCGTAGGAAAACCCTCTTCTTAAAAGGAAATTATAGAGTCTTCTATTTTTTGTTTTTTTATCACCGATACTCTTCAGGGTTTCCAATCTTTTTCTTGCAATCTCAAATGCCCTGCTGTAATCCCCCTCAACAACCATCTCCTCACTGAAAACGTTGTCGATTATCACTTGACTGACGCCCTTCTTTCTCAGCTCATATGCAATTTGAAAACTCCCTTTTGGATTAAGACGAAGCCTGTCATGGACAAATGCCTTTGAAAATGCATAATCGTCAATCAGTGAAATATTTTTGAGTTCCTGTACCACCGTTGAAACAGTATCTTCTTCATAACCTTTTCTATCAAGTTTTTCTTTTATGTCCTGTTCTGAATACATACGCCGAGAGAGAAGCCTTATCATCTTCTCCTTTGCATCTGTAATTTCTTTTTCTTCTATGAGTTTGCCCATCATCTCTTCAT
>JAGMEZ010000459.1 GCA_023127905.1 Caldifarciminota bacterium | reverse complement strand
CAGGAGTAAACTTTTAAACTTTTTGATTCTCATTTTTCAACACTTTTACCACTGCCATTGAAGAAACATTAAACATTCTTGCAACCTTAGTAGCAGATAACCCATATCTATCAACTAAAATCACAAAAGCCTTATGTCGAACTCTGCGCTGACTCCAACTATGAGGATTCAATAGAATATCAGGTTTAATTTCTAATTCACTACTAATAGTTCTAATCAAATCCTCACTATCCATTTCTTTTGCTTTATTATCTTCTTTTAGTAAAGCAACATTCTGACTCTTTATAAACTCTTCGTCTCCAATAACTAAAGCTGTTTTTTTAGACCACTTAATCGGATCATCATCATTCCCCTTCACAAAATTCTCATAGTGTTTAAGCGCTATCTTACCTTTGCCAAATTGATCGAGGATAACCCATGGCTTCAAAAACCCAAAAGGAACGAGTCCAATATATGCACGATAACTTGTCCATGAGTAATCTTTAGGATCCTTTGCTATTCCTGCTTCAACTGGCTGTCGATGAATATAGCGAGATAACCATAGACCATAATTATTTACCTGAACAATCTTATTATTAAAGCGTTCACCAAAAACATGTCCAACTCTGTTCGTCAACCTGTTAAAAAACTGAGCATATTGCCCATGTAAACGATTCATAAAATTCGAGATCTTTCCTGACGAATCAAAAACAAAAAGATGAATATGCCATTCCATTAGAGCATAAGCAATTATATCAATATCATAACGATTGCCATAAAACTCCAAATACTTAAGATATTTTTCATAATGTTTCTTTTCTTTAAAAACTGGTTGCCGATCGTTTCCCCAAGCATAAATGTGGTGGTATAAATTACTACCTGATAAACGAGCTTTTCTCGCCACTTTAACTTCCCTCTTTCATTATTTATATCATTATAATCAAATGAAATCTAAATGTCAATAAAAAGTTTAAAAGTTTACTCCTGTCCCAAATTACCAATTACACCAATTACAATTACTGTCCAATTACCAATTACATTTATATTATTGCCATCTGCTATGCTCTTTAACTCCGTAACAGAATTTCTTCTTTTTCAAAATTATGTTTTGCAAAAAGATAGGCAATCATGGCGTATAAAATGCTTGAAACTATCGTAATAAGAAGATTCATGGCATAAATTTCTCCGATCAGAATCTGCTGTTGCAAGATTGCAGTATTTAGTACTGGAATAAGAAAAACAATTCTTCCTGGTACAGTAATTCTTAAAACTGAAAATACTGTTAGAACTACCACAAAAATTAAACAGTAAGAGCTATAGGTTGTTGCTTGCTTAATAGATCTTGAGGCACTGCCAATCGCAACAAGTACCGAGGAGAAGAACCACAAAAGAGGTAACATCACAAAAAGCATAAAGAGACAAGATAACCAGGGTATGGCAAGAGTTAACCCCCTCCCGATTTGGGTGAAGACCGAAAAACCGCTTTGCAATGTGATAACGAGTCCTAATAATCCAGAAATGGTGGATAAAAAAGCCAATACAAAGCCTGCAAGGCATTTACCAATGACAATTTCACTTCGCTTTACATCAGTCACTAACAAAGTCTCAATTGTCTTTCGCTCTTTTTCTCCAGCCGTAATATCAATGCCGACACGCATAGCCCCCTGAAAAGCAATGATAATTAGTAAGTAGGGAATAAGTGCCCCAAGAATGAACCCACCCATCCTTTTTGCAGGAGCAATATTTTCTTTCTCCACAGCAATGGGCATCAAAATTTCTTCACTCAAACCCTGTTTAAGAATACGCTTCTTTATTATTGCATCCTGATATTCAGATAAAAGTTTGTTGATCCTTTTTAAGGCATTTTGCGACTCCTTATCTGCACCATCATAAAATACTACAACCCCATTTGCATTTTTTACCTCTAAAACAGCCTTTACCTTATTGTTTTTAAACATTGCTAAGTGTTCCTCACCTTCAACAACATCTAAGTTCTTGGCTGCTTCAACATGAGTAAGAAAACCCTCCATTAAAGATTGATTTATAATCCCAATCTTATAGATTAATCTCTCTTCCTTAGTCCTTTCGCTTTGAATAAAATAACCCATCACCATAAAGAGAATTGGATATAAGAGAAAAGGGGTAATAATACATACATAAAAAGTTCGACTATCCCGTACTGCATCTAAGATTTCTTTTTTAAATATGAGAATTGCTTTTTTCATCTTGGCTCCGTATAAGTTGGATAAAAACTTCCTCGAGTGAATTACATTTATATTCCATTTTGAGTTTCTCTTTCTCTCCAACACATAAAATTTTACCTTTATTAATAATCGCAATTCGGTCACACAATTCTTCAGCCTCGCTCATAACATGTGTTGAAAAGATAATACAATTACCTTGTTTTCTCTCCTTTTTTATGAAATTTGTAACTTCCCTTCTCGCCAGAATATCCAAGCCTGTCAAAGGCTCGTCAAGAATCAAATTCTTAGGATTATGAATGATAGTTCTTCCCAACGAGACCTTCTGTCTCATACCATCTGACAATTCAGCGATTCGCTTATTTTTTTTATCATCAAGTTCAAACATCTCAATTAACTTTTTGACTCTTTTCTTAAGTTTTGCCTCATCAATGTTGTATAATCTCCCAAAATATGTAAAGGTTTCTTTAACCGTAAGACGATCGTAAAGTTTTGTTTCTCCTGTAAGAAATCCGATATTTTTTCTTACTTTGTTTGCTTCTTCAATTATATCCAAACCATCAACATTTACTGTACCTAATGTTGGTTTTAGAATAGTGGAAATTATTCTTAATGTAGTTGTTTTTCCTGCACCATTCGGTCCCAAAAGTCCAAAGATTTCACCATTATTTACACTAAAATTACAATTATCAACTGCAACTACTTCGTTCTTTTTATCCTTATTAAAAATTTTTTTGAGCCCTTCTGTTACAATCATTACAAAATCCTTTCTTACTCAGATTTAAACTGAAGAAACTTCTGCCTAAGTTTTAGCTCTTTGAAGATTAGGATGAAGACTAAAATGAAACCGATGTTATCGTAAATCTCTGTAAAATTTATTATAGCAAATTTAGGTATAACGATAAAATCACGTGCACAATTGAACATTGCTCTATCAATAATAACACCTATATTTCCACTGAGAATAAGAACAAAGGCAAAAACTGCAATCCATGGTATATAATTCCTTTTAGATATATACCAAAAATAAGCAATACAGAGAATAAAGAGAAGAATTATAGTTATTATCAATCCTATTAATACACCATACCCTGTTTGGGATAACCACCCAAATGCCAAACCCTTATTTTCAACATATTTTAAACCAAATCCAGCAACAAAGTTTATTTCGCATTTTGTATGTTGGGCAATAGTCTTAGTAGCAAGGTCTATTCCGACTAACAATATTAAAAGTAAAATAATGTACTTTGTTGATAACCTCTTTTTAACAACCTTCATCATATTAATTCACTAAAACCAAAGTTTTTCATAATCACTAATATAAGTATACACTTTCTTATAATGAATTTCAAGAAAATATTCTACTCTTCAATAAATATTTCAACCCCAAAAATCCCCAGTATTTTTTCTCAAATTATATTATTTATTATTTAATATAATGTTGGAATTTTTACACAAATCTATATTTTCTTGCTTCTTGCTTGA
>JAGMEZ010000458.1 GCA_023127905.1 Caldifarciminota bacterium | reverse complement strand
TAATTTACTAAATAATGAGATTAATT
The DNA here is from genome assembly GCA_023127905.1 of Caldifarciminota bacterium. Lineage (GTDB taxonomy): Bacteria > Hydrothermota > E44-bin80 > E44-bin80 > E44-bin80 > JAGMEZ01. Next base: position 1,941 of record JAGMEZ010000458.1, on the reverse strand, counting down.
AATAAATATCTGGCTCTTTTCATCTTATTGAATGCTTCTTCTTTGTTTTCTAATTGGATACCTGAGGTTTCATTAAAACCATCCGGTTCTGTCTACGTTGGAAAATATTCAGGAGAGCTTGAAAGGTATAATCTTGATGCTGGGTTAGATGTTTCATTCTCTTTGCTTAATTGGAAAACAACAGATTTCTTTATCGAATATATAAGCAATCTTGAGATGGCAAAACAGGTAGGAAACATCACTTTCGACCCCCGTTATGGACACTGGTTCATTATTGGTGGATTAAGGTATAAAAAAGGTTCATACCTTATTCAATCCTATCTTGTTCATGACTGCAAGCATATTATTGACCTTCTACCCGATTCTAACAAGGTTGTCTTCAACAGGCTGAAATTTTCTATCTCACAAAATCTTTACGACTTCAGAAACAGATTCCAAGTAGAGACTAAAAAAAAGAAGCGGATAAGAAAAATGAGGTGGGAATTTATTTATGGGTTCTACCCACAATCAAAAGTAATAGATTACCTCAATTCAAGGCCTTACTACCATCACGATTTCGAATTCTTATTTGAGTACCCCCTATTTTTCTATCAATCAGGAGAAATTTTTACAGGTATCAAAGGGCGATATGTGATCAGTGCACATGACCCTCCAAAGTACTACAGGGAAATATCTCTGTTAATTGAAGCGAATATCTTTAATGATAACGGATGTTTCGGATTATACATCGAAAATTTCCCTGTTTCTCAGGATCCTTTGAAAGCTCCTGAAGAACTTTCAATAATCGGTCTCAAATATCGTTTTTGATACTTTACCGCAGAGTCCGCAAAGAAAATTATATTTGTTTAAGTCAGGATGTACTTAATAAGGTGCACAGTAACAATACTGTCATTGCGAGTGTGTCTTCTTGCTTCACAAACGCGAAGCAATCTCCTATTAAGTAATTTTCCAATCCTTACTTTTCCTCTCCCTTGACGAAAAGTGACAGGTCCCTATGGACATGTATTATTCCAGGGGGACCTGTCCCTCCTCAACAATAAAATAGGATTTTTGTCTCATTATGTGAGTTATGCAGATAAGTATATAATTTAATTTGAAATTTTAAAGGATTAGCTACATTCAATAGGTAAATTTACAAGGGAGATTGTGGTTCTGGGCAATTTTTAATACTTTTCCCTTCATTTCATTTTTATAAGAATCTTTATGGAAAAGATATTGTTTATACAGAGGAATAAAATCTGGATAAAATCTTTGAAGTATCCTTTGAACCTTATTCCATACCTTTGGATAAAGTTGAAGTGTATCAACAAGGACATAATCAACACAAGCATTTTCTGCCTTTTCAAATAACTGATTGATATGTTCTTCTGTATCTGACAAATATGGAAGAACTGGACTAAAGAAAATCCAGGTCTTAATTCCCTCTCTTGCAAGATAGTGAAGGGCATTGAATCTTTTTTTAATGGATGCACTTTTGGGTTCAAAAATCATTTTTATCCTCTCATCACTGAGCCCTATAGAAAATCCTACATCAATCTCTTTCAATTTTCTAAAAAGGTCAATATCCCTTACCACAAGTTTTGATTTTGTTAGAATAGAAACAGGGAAGTCACACTGTACCAATTCTTTCAAGCATTTTCTTGTAATCTCATACTTTTTTTCCAATGGTTGATATGGATCAGTAACAGTACTTAATGATACTTTGCCTGGTTTTGCTTTTTTTAACTGTTCTCTTAATACATTAGGAGCATTTATTTTAACATCAACGAAGCTTCCCCATTCTTCTTTGTGGTTCGAAAATCGTTTCATGAAAATGGCATAACAATACCTGCAACCATGTTCACATCCTGTATAAGGATTGAGAGCATAGTCGATGCCAGGAATACCTGACTTATTTAAGATCGATTTGCATCTTATTTCATTTACTATCATTTTTGTCTA
>JAGMEZ010000457.1 GCA_023127905.1 Caldifarciminota bacterium | reverse complement strand
GAATACACAATAATGAACGAATTTCGTTTATAAGAACACTCTCGTTCTTCCCAAACCTCCTATCCTGGACAGCATCATAACTGATTATAGGTTTTTTTGTCATTCTCACTTTCTGGATAACACTTTTTGAAATTCTCTTGGCATCATTGATTGTTGCTATATCCATATCTTTCCCTGTAATTGCGAAATCTTCAGTATCTGGCTCAAACGTCAGAAATAAACCTCGTTCTGCTCCTGTAATACTCTTTGCAAGAGATAAGAATCTTTCCTTTAATTCATCCAGGTTTCCCAGATTGATTATTGTTTTCCCAAGTTCTTTCATGATCTCGAGATACTTTTTACTCTTAAGTTCCACGTCACCATATTGTAAAAATACATCAAAAAGCTCTGAGAACCTGTTATTTATATTTGCAATGAAAGGTTGTGCATCTATATCCTGAAAAATCTTTTTTGCCTCTTTTAAGGAGTCAATTGATTCAATCAGTAATTTTCTTGACTTCCTTCTATTAAATTCCTTTAGTTTTATATCTGATAGAAGCATTAGACCTCTTGCATGAAGGAACTTTTCTTTCTTTTTATCTGTATCGGATATCATCTTATTAAGTCTTTTTCTCAATTCTACTGTAACTTCATCACTTATAATCTCTATTTCAGCAAGTTCTGCTTCTTCCTCGTATAGGGCAAAATTATGTTTATGTACCATCCTTTTTGCAATTTTTACTGCATCGAGAGCTTCATTTTTTCTGTTTATCTTAGAAAGCGATAGTCCTTTGTAAATCAATGCTGGAATTTGATATTCAGGAACTTCAATATTTTCAATTGTATTCTCTATGTTACTAATATAAGAAATACATTTTTTATAGTCTTCTGCTATATATTTCTCAATTCCCTTTACAAGATACAAACTTAATAATTCTTTTTCGTCTGTTACATCCTTTCTCAATTTGTTTGCCTTTTCTAAATATTCTTTAAATCTATCCTTCTTTCCTCGCAAAACTGAGATTAATGAAAGATCTATTAAATTACAAAACTGAATAATATAATTATTAATAGAGAACCCAATTTCCAGTGATCTGGTGAAATAATCATCAGCTGATTGCCATCTTCCTTTTCTTAAATTCAAACTACCAGAGAGATTGTAAAGAAAAGCTATTTCATACAGTTTTCCAAGTTTTCTAGCAAGGTTGATAGCCTTAAATAAATTCTCCTCGCAAAGATCATATTTTCCCAGCTGATAATAACAGTTCGAAAGGCTCATAAAAATACTTAATGCTCTTAATATATCTTTTGATTTCTCTAAACTTTTTAATACTTTTTTATAGTACAAAATCGCTCCTTTAAATCTCTTTCTCTGTTGCTCTATTCTCCCAAGAAGATTAAGAGCCGCATTGATATAGGATTGATTCTTAAATCTTTTGCTATACACCAAAGACTTTTTTCCATATTCATTTGCATCACTAAATAATTCAGTCTGTAGTTTTAATATTCCAAGGTTAGTAAAAAGTCTACAAAGAAGGACTTTATTTGTGATTTTTTCTGACATACTAAGTGCCACTTTGTAATTTCCTTCCGCCTCCGCGTAGTCTCCTTTAACGAAATATAACCAACCTCTATCTAATAACACTTCAAACTTCATGTCTGTTTTTCTTGTAATCTTCAGAAGATCTTCATAGATTCTCTCAGCCTTATTATATTCACAAGCAATGGTTTTTACAACTGCAAGTCTATGCAATACTTTTACCTTACCTTCCTTTTTTATAACTCTGGGAAGGTAGCTTTCAAAGAGGAGAATTGCATCACCAAGGTTTCCAAGAAGTGTATAAAAATATCCTATTTTTATTATAGAATCTATTTCTACTTTCTCAAAAAGAAATGTCTCAAAAGTATCTTGCAATTTTTTAAATGCGTCTACCGCATTATCATAATTATTTGACTTTATTGCTATTTTCAATGCCCTCAGTAATAAAGATTTAGCTTCAGGCATTCCTGCTGAATAAGCATGATGTGCCTTTTGATTTATTAAAAGTGGGGTTTCCTTTAATGCTTTCAGGAATTCGAATACCTTTTTATGAATTAAAATTCTTTCATTCTCTTTAATTTCATTATATATAATTTTTCGTAGTATTTTATGAGAAAAATTATATTCATCATTATATATAGAGAAGAACTGTGATAAGTAGAGATGTTCACTTATTTTTGTTGTATTTAATTCATTTAATGGAGAAAGAGCAATAAGCGATAGAACAGGGATTGATTCCCCATACACTGCAGCTATTTTTAATATCTCCTTCTCTTCATCTGAAAGTTTCTTCAGTCTATTTTGAACAAATGTTTCAACATTTTCCGGGATAGGGATAATTTTTAATTCCGATAAACCATAAATAAGGTTGTTTGCTGACTTCTTTAAAAGTCTTCTTTCAACCAATTCTTTTAATAGTTCCTCTATAAAATATGGGTTCCCCTCAGTTTTTTCATAAAGAAAAGTAGCAAGGTTTTCAACATTTTCAGAAACCCCCAGTAAATTTCCAATTAAATGAATTGCTTCTTCTTTATTCAATCCTTTCAGGCTTAGTTTCCTGATATTTTCATAAGTTCCTTGTTTACATGTCTTAATGAATTCGTCCGGTACCCTTTCAGTAGCTCCAATAATTAAGATTTTATTCTTCTCGATGAAACTTGATATATAAAGTAAGAACTCCCATATAATTTTATAACCTGTATTAATTTCGTCTATGATAATTACCTGTACTTTTTCACTCGAAATTTGGGATAACACTCTTTCAACCTTTTCAAAAAATATGTATTTTCTATTTCCTGAAAGATTCAAACTTCCGTTCGAATACTCGTCAGTTATTGATGTTAAGTTGATATCTGATCTTTTAAGGAATTGCATAAGCCAGTCAAAATTGAATTCTTCTTTCTCGGCAACTCTTTTATATTGTACAGTTTCCCCCTGAAGAAATAAACGGTATTCAATCTCTTTCAGTAACCTTGTTTTACCTATTCCAGTAATTCCTTCTACAAGAAGTATCTGGCCATTATTATTTGCGGACTTTTTTAGTAAATCATATGTAATATCAAGATACTCTTTTCTCCCAATAAAATCACTGTAGAGAACCTTTTCAATATTCTTTCTCTTCTTCGAAACTTTCCCTTTATTTTCAACTTCTTCAATGACAGATTCAATACTTGAATGCCGATTCATTCTAAGCTTATTTGACATTTTCATAATAATTTGATTGATAAAACCAGGGACATTTTTCTTCTTTATAATAGGAGGTAGGGATTTATAAAGCACCGATTCAATAATATTCTTTATTGTTCTTTCACCGAATGCATCTTTTCCTGATAAACACTCATAAAGAATAATGCCAAGAGAGTATATTTCTGATCTAACATCTGGGTTTTCACCTTTCAGGATCTCAGGTGCTATGTATCTTAGTGTACCACCAAATTCTTTATATAATTTTGATTTTTGAAAAAGCGCGAAACCAAAGTCAACAAGTTTAATCATCCCATTCTTAGTAACAAGAATATGATGTGGTTTTAGATCGCTATGAAGAAGTCCTTTTTTGTGAATAAAATTTATAGTACGAAGGATATCGAGGAAAAGAGTTATGAAATTTTTAAACCCATTTATCTTAAAATACTGATTCACTTGCATCCCATCCACAAACTCCATCGTAAAATATGGATGTTCCTTTTGTTGATATTTAGTTGAACCAATATCAAATACCTTTACAATATTTGGATGGATTAATGTTTGAAGAATAAAATATTCCCTTCTGAATCTTGTTATGTGGTCTGCATCTAAATTTTTCAGAAACTTCAGAGCAATAATCTGCCCGGTTTTCTTATCAGAAACACTGTATAGAACATTATTGTTGTTTTCAGAAATTTTACTGAGAATTTTATATCTCGTATCTATTTTCATTACCAACAAATTTTTTATTATTATTTATTTTACTCGCACTACTGTATATATAGTATTTTGATAGTCGTGTCAACTGAAAATTGAAATTTATTTCATTCGTGTGTTACCCAACCACCATCCCTCCAAGACATTTGGCCACTGATTTACACAGATAAAACAATAATTGTGTATTACCCAGCTACCACACCAAGGCTATTGAAACGCAGAGAAAACATTAATTCTTGTGTTGCCCTCCTCCACACACCAAGACATTAGCCACGGATGAACACTGATAAAATAATAATCGTGTATTACCCTCCCCC
>JAGMEZ010000456.1 GCA_023127905.1 Caldifarciminota bacterium | reverse complement strand
TAGTAGTAGTTTTCCCTGCACCATTCTCGCCAACATAACCGAATATTTCCCCTCTTTTAATAGAAAGGGAAATATCATCCAGTGCAATTATCTTGCTGAATCTTTTGCTTAGATTTCTACATTCTATTGTCATAATTTATAGTTTAGATTACAAAAGACCTCTAGTCAAGTTTTTCCTCCAGTATAAATTTCAGATGATTCTTGATATGCGACTTTTTCGCCCATTCACAAATTTCTCCCTTTTTCCTCATTGAAAAAATAGCCCTAACTGGACATCCAGCACAGTAGGGAAGATATTCGCAATTTTTACATATTTCTTTGCTTGGCTCACAAAGATTCGCCCAAAAACTAAGCTCGGGGGAACCAAACACCTCTCTCGGGGACTTACTTATATTTCCAAAAGGAATAAACTCATCGTGGATGAAAGCACAAGGTCTCACATCTCCTTTGGGGTCAATTGTAACATTTTTGTGTCCAGCACCACAATTCCCAAACCTCTTTTTATCCTCCAATTGTTCTTCAGTAAGAAGTATTACAAATTTAGGATACTTCTCTACTAAAGTTTTAGAGTGTATTTTTACTAGTTGGTCATGTTTATAATTGGAGTTACAAAACTTACCCCTTCCAGTAGGTTGAGAATTGTCCCAACTGAATATGTGAGCTCCAAGCCCATGTGAAAAATCTAATGTTTCCTCAAGATAATCCACATTTTCAGATGTTAAAGTCATACTAACTCTAACAAAGAATCCTAAATCTAACAGCACTTTGATCCCTTCTAAGACTTTTTTAAAAGATCCTTTCACTCCAGTAATTTGCTCATGGATTTTCGGTTTTGGTCCATACAAACTTACGCTAAAAAAAATCGATTTTTTAAACCGTGCATAGTTCTTTAATAACTGCTTCCTTTTCATAAGAAATGTTCCATTGGTCAATATACCTACATGTCTTAGGTTATTTACACAATAATCTAAAATTTTAAAGAAATCGGGATGAACAAGTGGTTCTCCGCCTGTTAATTCAACTGCAGTAAGACCTTTTTCTTTGGAAATATCAAGAAATTTTAGGAGTTTATCTGTATTAATATATTCAAAGTGTTTGTAACCTGCGTTCGCATAACAATGGATGCACTTTAAATTACAATTATATGTTAATTCTATTGAAAAATGAATGGGATAGAATATAGAAAAGTCACCCGTTTTATTAAGAGAAGCAGGTTTTTTAAATGTTGATATTATCAAATGACCCCTTTTTTTTGCCTCGGAAATGAACGAAATACACTTATTTTTGGAAGATTTTTCTATAGATTCAAAAGGTTTTTTATAAATAATCTCCAAAACATCTCTTATAGTTTTAGCTCCATTTGCGTATGACAAGAACAAAGTTGCTTCGGAGTTTATAATATAAACACCCCCTTTATCGGCTGATTTGTCAATTAGGAATCCATATTTTGGCGTAATGTGCAAACTCATATTCGAAGGTAAAAAGAAATAATTGTTAGAAATTTTATATTGAGTATAAGTTACTTCAGCCTCCTTGCAAAATATTTATTAAGTATTATCAAGTTATTTAGGATAGGGTGCTTGCTGTAATAGTATTTATAAACTCTATTCTAACTTCACTCTATCAGATCTTTATATGGTTCAAACTATAAAACACTATTCTCTTTTTAACCGATTGGGAGTTTCCTTCACCTTCTATGACACAATCGGATCTCTTAACATAAGAGCGATGATTTCTACAGTACTAAATACCAATTTTTTTTAAGATGCTATAAATTGACTTCAGGATACTATTATTTCACCTGACTAAGTTTGTTAGAAGCTTACAAAATACCTCCAGGTATATATATACCTGGAAGTATTTCACATCAAATGGAACATTACCACGGATTGGGAGTTGCGTTAATGATAAATGCAGCCCCGATTAAAGCAAGTCCAATCATGGGGCTTGGTCCACATGCTACACATACTATACAACCGCCGCAAGAGTTACATTCACTACCACCGACTGTCCCTTTAGTAATATATGACATTCTTACACCTCCTTTCAGAACAAAATATAAAATTCTGAGAGGCAGAACAATTGTTTGTCTTTTAACATCAGCTTTTCAATTTATACAGCCAATAACCTTCCTTGTCAAGAACTTTTTATGCCAATCTCCTCTGGTATGGTTTTTATTTTCTTGTATAATGGCATAGAAATGGAGGAAGGATGCACGATAAAGAATTTCTCAAAAAGATTGGTAAGAGAATAAGGTTATTAAGAAAATCTCAAGAGTTATCACAAGAAGAGTTAGCAGAACTTACAGAATTGCATCCAACATACATAGGCGAGATTGAAAGAGCCACAGTTAATGCTTCTATCATTTCTTTCCAAAAGATTGCAAAGGCTCTTAATATGACCTTGACTGAAATCTTTAATACACCCTCTCAAAAAGAAGAAGAGAAATCACTTATTTTGCAGAAAATACTTGTATTGTTGAGAAAACAGGATGTAAAACTCTTAAGATATATTGAAAAATCCATAACAGAACTTACTGAGTTTATTAAGACAAAAAAAAGAAAGAAAAAGTTCGAAAGCTAATAATGTTTCTCTTTTTTCTTGACTTTTAATAGCTTTTATATTATAAAGTAAGCTACAACGGAATTTATAGTAAAGAAAAAACTATGTGAAGGAGAGCAAAACGGGAGGAATTTAGTATGAGTGACGTTGCTGTATTATCAGTAACAAATATTAAGTACCCTTTATTCTTGACGCGTGCTTCCATCCGATTATTAAAGGATGAGGTATCTCCACCTTTCTACCGCTCTCTAGAAAATATTTGGAGTATGATGAAAATAGAAGTTTTTAATCCTCTTTCCCTTGCGAAGAATGAAAAGGATTTTCTGGAAAAGGCTGCGATAGTTTTACCTATATTCTCTCATCAGAGGATTGCAATGATTGAACTTTTCTTTAGTCATTATACCGAAAATGTTGAAAAATTTCAAGATGAGATGGTTAAGATCTTTTCTCAACTCGAAAAAGATATTGAAATGAGAGGCAAAAAATATATAGAAGATGCAGATCTGCTACGCTTAAAATCAATCTTTCATACAGCTTCAGGTGTTTCAAGACGGGTTTTCCAATGGCTCATCAGCCAAGCATCACCAGAAAATATAGAGAAGATAAAGAAATCCAAAGATTTTATAAACCTTTATAATACTGCTAGCAAATTAGAACTTTTCTTAATTTTCATCTTCTCAGTACTTGAGGGAGAGATAAAACTAATAAGAATACCCTTAATAAAAAGTGTTCTCAAGGAAGCAAACAGTTATGCCAACAAATATTATTACTATTCAAAAAAAATTGGTATACTCTCACCAACAGAAAAAATAAAAATGTCATTTCCTAAAAAGTTAAGAGAGGAAAATATAAAGGAAGACAGAAAACTAACAAAGGCTCTAATGGAAAATTCTAAGAGATCTCTTGAAAGAGACGAGAATGGTTAGTAAACCTATCCCCAAAAGAGGAGAAATCTGGATTGCAAAACTTGATAAGGAAAGGCCTGTTCTTATCATTCAGCGAGATGAATTGACAATTGCACTTTACAAAGCAAGGAGAAAAGATATAGTAGTAATTCCTTTGACTTCAAGAAGACAAAAATGGGAAGGATGGCTTTCAGCGGTTGATATAGTAAAGAATACTCAAAATAATTTGGATACAGACTCTTTCATTTTAGTCCATAAGATTGCCGTATTGGATGATTGTGTGTTGATACATAAAATAGGATATCTTTCCGAAGAAGGATTATCTGAGATTGAACGAGTTTTACTCTTCACTCTGGGAATAGAGATATAAGTAGTTTGTTATTACGTGTGTTTTGGCCCCTCTGTCAAATCCTCCTTTAGTCCCCCTTTTTCAAAGGGGGAAACAAGGGGATTTAGGGGTGTGTTGCTCCAGAGTAAAATTAAAACTATTTCATCTAAGTTAATTACCTTCCCTAATCTCCCCAACCTTCTTAGATACTTCGTATTTTACTGGCAAAAGCTGTTTGAGATTTATATGTTTTGAAGCATCAAGAATTTCAATACCAATAACTTTCTCATTTTTACCCATATCCACTACAATATTTTCTGAAATTCGTTTGTTAATAACATCTTATTTGTTGTCATCAAAACGAATATAAAGAAGGTCTTTTTTATCATTGTAAAAAATGTTCATCTTATGCCTTTAGTTTTTCTTTCTTTCTTTCTGTCACTCTGACTAAGCAAAACATATTCCCATCCTTCACACTCAACTTTATGTCAGCTCTTTTATTATATGTTTTGCAAGATGTTTGTCTATCTCACTATGTCTTGGAATAGGTTGCTTCTTACCTGTTTTAGGATTTATGTAAAGATCATGTCGCTTACCATGTCTGACAAGTACACACCCAACTGAGGTGATCTTCCTAATAAGATCTTTTCGTTTCATACTTTGAATGTGAGTTCCTTTACCTTGTGTTCTTTTGGTACATCCTCCATTGTCATGAGTAAGTATGCATCCATCATATTCTCTTCGAGTTCCTCCAAGGTTTTACCCTGAGTCATTATCTCGGGATGTTCAAGAAGCTTACCTACCCAGAATTTTTCACCTTTCCAATAGACCATTCTAAACTTTTTTTTCATTTTTTCACCTCGCACGATTTATTTGTTTGAACTTAATTCACTATTATCTTTGCTACATATTTATTTTTATCATATGAATCCTATACTGTCAATAAAAAACGGGCGATGTGTAAGGCAAAATAATGTTTGTATTATAAACAACAGGCGAGACTTGAAGCCTCACAAATCTTCACCTGTGAACAAAAAGATGATTCACCTGTTTTCTTCTCAGGAGTAGCAGAGCTTGCTCTGCGTCTCAAGGCGCAAGACAAGTCTTGCTACTCCGTTTTGTTTACCCAGTTAGATAAAGAATTATCTAACTGGGCTCACCTGTTGTTGCGCAAGGTTTTGTCATTGCGAGAAAACTAACCCTATTCTCAACCGAAGGAAGCAATCTCTTTTTTCCTTGACTTTTCATGTCTGTTATATTAAAGATAAATCATGGACTTAAAAGAAATAATCAAAAAAGATAAGAGGTGTGTGGTGCTCACTGGCTCTGGAGTATCAGCCGAAAGCGGTATCCCTACGTTCAGAGGGGAGCAAGGGTTGTGGAAACAGTATAGACCCGAGGAGCTTGCAACACCTGAGGCATTTCAAAAGAACCCTCAACTTGTCTGGGAATGGTACAACTGGCGAAG
>JAGMEZ010000455.1 GCA_023127905.1 Caldifarciminota bacterium | reverse complement strand
TGGCATTGATATTTTTAATTTATCACCAAGAGTGGAGATGGTTAGCTCCTGCACTTGCAATTTTTCTTGCAGTAAGCAGTATCGCAAATATTTCAGCGATTAAGGAGATGAGGGAAGCGAGAAGAAAAGTAAAATTAATAGAAGAGAGAAAATAGGGGATGTAAGATGTCAGTCAAGTTAAAAGTGAAAAGTAAAACCAGGCAAACGAAATTAACGATTAAAATATTAGTAATGATTTTAACGATCTAAACGCTTTAAACGAACTAAACGAAGTTACTGTAGAAAAAAAAGAAGGAAATTTCGAAATGTGGTTGTTGTGTTAATTAAAAGAAATTCAAACGGGAGTGAAAATGAAGGTATGGGCAAGGAAGACATTTAGAGTTTGTGTTGGGTCGCTTTTCCCAATAATATACTATTTTTCGCCTACACGTTTACTTCCAATCTGTTTATTGTTGTATTTATCAGGAATTATGACTGTTCTTGAAATTCTGAGAAGAATTGTTCCTGGTTCATACAGGGTAATGGTAGAGCACTCGAAAGGTATACTTAAGGAAAAAGCTGGTTTTCTTCTTGGATCAACTAATTTTCTGATCGCTAATCTTTTCTGCATTATATTTTTTTCAAAGAGTGTTGCTATTGCATCACTTCTTTTTCTTACCTTTGGAGATGCGACCGCAACAATAGTAGGAAAACGGTTCGGAAAGATACGATTGTTTCATGGAAAATCATTAATTGGAAGTGCATCATTTTTTGTAACATGTTTTATTATTGGACTTATTTTAATGGTTCTACCCTGGATTGAAATCGGTTTTCTTGTAATTCTTATTGGAAGTTTAACAGCAGCAATTATTGAACTTTTACCAATACCCTTGGATGATAATCTTACTGTTGCTCCCGTTGCATGCATAGTGATGGAAATACTCTCGAGAGTGCTTTGATTCTACAAACAAGAGCCCAGGGAAAAGACATAAAAAACGTTTTATTAGTTCAGGTTGAAAATGGTTCGTAGATTGAATGCATATATACTTTTTATTAAAATAAAAAAGAAACTGCAATCCAAGATTGGCACTCTCGGTCTAAACGAATTCCCAGAAGGTTACTATGTCTATATTGGTTCAGGTAAAAAAAATCTTATGGATAGAATCAAAAGACATCTTAGAATGAAGAAAAAGAAATTTTGGCATATTGATTACCTTCTTTCAAACATTGATGTCGCAATTATTGATATATATATCACTTATTTGAAAGAAGATGAAGTTGTTGAATTGATGGAAAACCAGAAGGGAGTAATTCCTTTTTCAGAAGGTTTTGGTTCAAGCGATACTGAAAATTCAACACACCTTTTTAGGCTTAAAAAAGAATCAATTATTACAAGTATAATCGACAGTGTTGAGAAATGGATATGAAAAAATTTATTTCCATAATTTTAGTTTTAATTCTTTCATTGATTGGATTACAGGGGTATTTTCATCCTGAAGGGAATGAACATCCAAAATTTATAAAGGGACTTTATATAAATGCATATAGAGCCGGTGACAGAAAATATCTAAATAACCTTCTTAATGATTTTGGTAGTCTGATAAACACACTTGTAATAGATGTAAAGGACTCACATGGAAAACTAACTTATAAGTCAAATCTCAAAATTGTAAAAAGAGTGGGTTCTCAAGGAGCGCTCATAAAAGATATAAATTCATATATTAAATTACTAAAAGACAGAGGATACTATATCATTGGAAGGATTGTTGTCTTCAGAGATCCTGTATTTGCCCGTTATAAATCGAGAAAATATGCAGTTAAAATAGCTGGAACTAAACAATTATGGAAAGATGAAAGTGGATTTATCTGGGTTGATCCCTTTTGCGAAGAAGCTTGGAAATATAATATAGCAATAGCAGAAGAGGCTGTAAAGGCAGGCTTTGATGAGATTCAATTTGATTATGTAAGATTTCCTTCACCAAATAGTGAACAACGTGGTGCTTATTTCCCTTTTAAAAAGAAGAGAAAAAAGGAAGATGCTATTCTCTCTTTTTTATCGCTGGCAAATGAAAGGCTAAAAAAACAGGGGGCAAAAATATCAATTGCAATATTTGGATATGCAACCTGGCACAATCATCTTCCGAGAGAAGGACAGCATTTATCAGAGACGGGTAAAAGGGTAGATCTTGTCTATCCAATGCTTTATCCATCACATTTTGGTGATGATTTTCTTCTTAATAAACATAAAGAAAAAAGAACTTATGATATTGTATTCAAGAGCATAAAGCGTGGTGATTCTCTTCTAAGATATACTGATAGTAAATTGATTGCATATATTCAAGGTTTCGACTGGAAAAGGTCACGCCTTGGAAAGGATTATATTGGTGTACAGATGAAGGCTGCAGAAGAAGCAGGTTCAGATGGTTGGGTTGTGTGGAATGCAAAAGGAGAATATAAAGAGACATATATATCTCTTCTTAATCATACTATAAAACTCAATAAACCTAAAGGTGAATTGAGAATAAAAAATGACGTATTAACTCTTTTAAGAAATGAAGACAAATTTAAAAAACCTGACACTCGAGGAATTGAAGCAATTCTGTGCTGGTGAGGGGTTGCAGTCGTATCGTTCACAGCAAATATTTCGTTGGATCTGGAAAAAGGATAAAAATAGATTTCTTGATATAACGACACTCTCAAAGAAAGACAGAGAGGTTCTTGAAGAGAAAGCAGAGTTACCCCAATTAGAAATAATTAAAATATTAAAATCCAGAGATAGAACAAAGAAGTTTCTCTTCCGATTAACAGATGGTGAGACAATGGAGAGTGTCTATATTCCAACGAAAAAGAGAAAGACTGTCTGTGTATCAACACAAGTAGGATGCACTCTCAATTGTTCTTTCTGTATGACAGGAAGAACAGGATACATTAGAAATCTTTCCTCCTGGGAAATTGTCGATCAGGTTCGGAGAGTAGAAAGTATAATTGATGAAAGGATATCAAATATTGTATTGATGGGGATGGGAGAACCACTACTTAATTATGAAAATGTATTAAAAGCAATTAAAATCATTAATAGTGAACTGGGAATGAATATTGGTGCACGGAAAATTACCATTTCAACGGCAGGAATTGTACCAGGTATTCTTAAACTTGCAAAGGAACCTCTTCAAATAAAACTTGCCATTTCATTAAACGCAGCTACTGATGCGAAGCGGGAAAAACTTATGCCTATTAATAAGAAGTACAATCTAAGAAAATTGTTTGATGCATTGGATGATTATTATAGTATAAAAAGGAAGAGGATAACATTTGAATATGTACTTATTAAAGGATTTAATGATTCACTAATTGATGCAAAGAACCTTGCAGAAATAACTGAGGATATACCTTGCAAAATAAATATAATTCCATTTAACTCAATAAAAAACAGTAAATTTAAGAGACCCAGTCCGATAATAGTAAAGAAATTTATTGATTACCTATATCCTATTGCACAAGCGGTTACCCTGAGGGAAAGCAGAGGAAGTGATATTGAAGGAGCATGTGGGCAACTAAGAGCAAGGAGATAAAAAATAAGGAGAGTAAGAATTGTTCCTTCGGAACGGTGTAGGTTGCTTCGCAACGGAGATTGGCTTCCTTCTCTGAAGTTCAGGACAGGCTTCGGCAAACTCAGAGCGGTAAAAGGATAAGGAAAAAGTTAAAAGGAAGCAGCTTGGAAGAATAATTGTGTATTGATAATGTATTCGTAGTTATTTGTTGATAGAGGTTGAATTTCAGATTAAGTGAGGGAAAAATGACCAAGCAAAAAGATTTAGTTGCATACTGTGGATTATTTTGTGGTGATTGTTTTGGTTACAAAGGGAAAATTGCCGATCTTTCAAGGGATTTGCGGAAGGAACTACGTTCGGCAAAATTTGATAAAACAGCCAAGGCTTTGAGTGAGTCAGTTTCTTTCTTTAAGGGATTTAAAGATTATAAAGCATGCTATGATGTTTTAGGTATGATGGTTAGGATGCGCTGTAAAAAAGCTTGCAAAGGTGGTGGAGGTCCGCCATTTTGTAAGATAAGAAAATGCTGTCAGAAGAAAGGAATTAAAGGTTGCTGGGAGTGCGATGAATTTGAAACCTGCAAGAAACTTGATTTTCTAAAAAACATTCATGGTGATGGTCATATAAAGAATTTGAGGAAGATTAAGAAAAAAGGCATAACGGAGTTTGTAAAAGGAAAAAGGTACTGGTGAGGAGTGGGGAAGAGCCTGAGTAAAGTAAGTAGTATGTAGTAGGTAGTATGGAGAAGAAGAAAAAAAGAATAGATTGCTTCATCAGTAAAAATGAAAGAATATTCGCAATGACAAAAAAATAAATGTTATTAAAGAAATTAACGATATTTACATTTAAACAACCATAAAGTATAATAACAATAAAGACAATGGATAGGGTAGAGAAAGAAATTCTTCTGGTGCTTGATAATATTATCAGTAAGTCATTAATTAGGTTAGAAATTGGAAATATAATTTCAGAAACAGAAGAAAAACTGAGAAAAGAACCTGATGACACTTTAGTATGGGAGTCTATTCCTCTAACAATTTACGGTGAACGACTGCCAGATGTTATTCGATCAAGCTGGGTATTTATTGTTCGTGCACACAGTACGACAGGACCTGAAAGACATCCAAATAGCCAACAACGAATGATGTCTTATAGAGGAACAGGTAACCTTCAGATATGGGATGGTGATAA
>JAGMEZ010000454.1 GCA_023127905.1 Caldifarciminota bacterium | reverse complement strand
AATATTTTATCGGGACCAATTCAACCAATAAAACAATTTAGTTTCTTATTTTCACTTTTACTTGTGACCTGTGCACTTATGTCACATTCTCCACAAATATCCAATCTTGGCAAATACTTCTACATTATCAGTTAGTTGTTTAACAGTTGAGAAATCATTAAAGTTAGTACCTACATAGATATTGCTTAATGGACTGTATTCAAAAGCAAATAGAAAACTTGCATTTGATGTTTTATCAAAACTATTATACTGGTATATCCCTCTCAAGAACATAGCCGGTATAATCTGATAGGATAACTTATTCCATACGATTGTCTGAAGGTAATCCCGTTCTCCTCGATATTCACGATAAAAATCTTCACGTGAAATATTTATATTATAAACTATCCGCTGGATTGGTTTCACAGTAACGCTATAGAATATGCGTATCCTCCATCCTGTATACCCTTCATAATAGTTTGCAGCCCCTCCCCATATAAAAGATAGATAATGCTCATAATATCGAGTTGGCATATTCCATAACCCGCATTCAAATCCAGAATATCTGAAATCCAGATTATTATATAACTCATGATTATTGAAGAATTCAAATTTCGACCAGAATTTGTTCAGTGACAACTCAGTTGATAACCATAAATAATCTTCAGTCAGTTCATTGTTAAAATTGAATCTTCCTTTCAAACCTCCATGAAAGCAAATTTCATTTATTTTTTCAAATGGTTTCCTTATAAAAAGATCATTGTGTGTTCCAATTTCTCTAAATCCTAATACTTCCCACATGTACCCACTTTGAGCATCAAAATCTTCTGGAAAATCATTGTACCAAATACTGTTATAAGTATGAGCTCCTAACCTTTCAACAGTTAAATTGTACCCGGTCGCCTCAATATTCCCGGTTGTATCCTTTGTAAATGACCTCGATACTTGAGGTTTTAAAGAATAGATTCTCTTAAATCTAAAAACTCCATCTAAACTTACAACCCTGTTATAAGAATTATCCTCAAAATTATCTTTATTAGTTGTTAAGAAACCAATGTTAGATTCATTGAGAATTTTGGTTTTGATTCTAAAATGATTATAGTAAATATTTTTCTCCGAATCAAGTTCATCGTCCATTGCTGAGAGTAAACCAATATGAAAACTGCCTATTTTACCGGTTAATTTTCCACCAGCAATAGGATTTTTTATAGACCGTGAATAAAATAGTGCCTGGTTAGATGCAAAAATATCCGTTCCCTCTGTAAAAAATGGTCTTTTTTCAGGAAGCCATTGGGTGTATCTTTCAGTTAACTCTATTCTATCAGGATCAGCTTCTATCTGAGAATAGTCGGGATTCAATGTAACATCAAGCATTACATCTGATGTAATTCCATACCTTAAATCAGTTCCCAGATCAAAAGGTCTCCCCTCTTCCAGGGTATCCCGAATATAGGAAGAAAAAACATAAGGTAACATGGCAAAATTTCTTCCAGTTTCTATTCCCCTGATTCCTTTTAATAATGATGCCTGAGCTAACAAGTTTGGTATCTTTCGCGTTCTTGAAGGCCAGACAACAAACTCACCCTTATGTTTGATACTTCTCAATGCGTAGAATCCCCATTCCTGTTCATCCTTTGCTGGCATTCGTAATGACTTGAAAGGTATAGCAACTTCAATAATATAACAATCAGAAAAAATCTTACCTTTTGATTCCAAATCAGCATCCCACCCGTTATCTTTATAACCATCGTGATGCCAGATGAAGTCAGATGGTATTCC
>JAGMEZ010000453.1 GCA_023127905.1 Caldifarciminota bacterium | reverse complement strand
TTTTTTCTTTAACAAACCGGTAATGATCCCTTGTTACTTTAGATACCCGTGAGCTGAGAGTTCTTCTCGGGATCTAAAATTCTCATCTTGCATTTTTTCGTTTTCTCTTTTACAAGATTAATGACGGACATCTATATTTCTCCATATTTTTCGGAACCGTTAGATATTGAGGTCATTTCTCGGTATTCAATCTGAGCGGTATTCTTCTGTTACCGGCTAGCCTTGCTCACCTTTCGGATTTAAGACATTCTCCCCTCCGATCATTATCGCGGACAATCGGCCTCCGGCGGACAAGTATTACGCTCGGTTCTCATTTTCATCTTCCTCTCTGAACTGGATCTGTGGTCCACAAAATATTTCAAACCAGTGTGTACTCAGCCCTTTTTATAAATGGCAGCCCGGTTTATGTCTTTGCCCAGCTCTGAGGAAACAGGTGACGGTCACAATCAAAGAGACTATTCAATGCAACGGTGAGTTTTTGCCATCTCCCATGAATACATATTTGAAAACCTTATTGACAAGCTTAGTTCTCGTTACACTGTTGGTTGGTTTTGGCGGTGCTGCACACCCAGCCACACCAGATATATCAGCAAACCAACCAAGTGCTTCATCAGAATGTTGTAAGAGCAGGCATAGTGAAGGGAAAGGGAATGGTTCTGTTAAACTATTGACCAATGTTAGTGCTGCGATTGAAGCTGCAGGAGTGAGTGGGGGAGACTATGGTGCAAGAATAACGAGGAACCTGCGCTTTGACGCATTGAGAATCAGGGCCTGGACCCTCCATTTTAGCATCCGGGAAGAGAGCTTCCTCGACCCCTCACCCAAACAGCTTGACCATGCGCTCACATACATAGCAGTTGGGCATCAAACACCTCATGGGAGGATCAAACTATTGTGGGATCATACCTGTTATAACCCGAGCAGGAAATTAACTGATGAGGAAAAAAATGGCATTCACTGGAATGAACTCGGAATAGGGTATGAAACCACAGGAATGATGCCCGGCCATAAGAATGAGGGAATCACCCTTGATTCTGATTCAGAGTGGTTACATAGCATCAACTGGAGGGCTTCTGTCAGCAAAATCTGGATGAAAACAGAAAATGATTATGAATGGATAGGTAAAATCTCTATCAGGGATGATGTTTTTAGGTTGGTCAATCACGTCTTTTACGTCCAGCTCGGCCTCAACTCAATCTATGATGACAGAGGGTTTACCCAAAGCTATTTCTTCGAGATTGGAGACAGGATCTGCTTCTATCAAACTGTTTGGTTAACACCTTTCCTTTCATATGAACATTTCCATGACTGGTATGGTTTAGGAGAAGGGGAAGATTTCTTTTTCGCTGGTCTGCGCTTGGAGATGGGATTAGGTCACGAAAAACCCAAAAACACCTCAGATCAACCGATCCAGAAAATTTCTTGGGCTCCTAAATTCCATATAGCTGGAGCTTATGCCAACATTCTTGATAATGAGCACTATGGCCATAGCAGTGATTTTGCCCTTGATTTAGACCTGATAAGATTAGAGCAGGATAAAATACTGGCTTTGAATACCTACGTCGGAATTCTTACGATTCCTGACGACCTTAATCCATACATTATTCAATACAAGGTAGGACCTTCTCTGCAATTGGCGCTGGATAATTCTGAACTCAGGATTTTTTATTCCTATTCCTGTCTCTATGGTGTTGATTATACAGGTGTAATGAGAAGTTATAATCTCGTTGGTTTGGAGCTAAAAAACAGATGCACTTCTCATTGGAACTGGAATGTGACGATTGGTGGTTATCCATCAACAAAAGACTTCGACTACTGGGGTGATCTGCAGGGAGGCGTAGATTTTCTTTTCCGTAGGGAAG
>JAGMEZ010000452.1 GCA_023127905.1 Caldifarciminota bacterium | reverse complement strand
GAAGCATTCAGTTCTCCAATCATCATCGATATTACCCTGTGAAAATCTCTTGTGATTTGCATATGAAGGGCAAAAGCCTTGTATTTATGATACATTGCCTTCCAATCAACACCATGAAAATCACTGTCATAGAATTTATCCTGTAATGCCCACCACGCTTCATTGAATACTTGCTCTTTCTCCTTGTGCCTATCTATCTCTATCTCGACATTAAAACTGTGTGGTACAGATTGTGCAGAGGTAATTTCAGCATGAAAAATATTTCCTGTTCCTGAGAGATAATATATTGTCTTCCTGTCTTCTGTAACAAAGAAATGTTTTGGATGTACATTATTATTCGTAATCCTTTTGAGTTCCTTTCCACGCCAGTCAACAGTCCAGATATCATGCTTATCCTGCGATTGGGAATAGATGGCAAATTGCTTACCATCAGGGGATTGTGCAACATAATAGTAATACCCTGATACCTTCGTTACTGTATGGATCCTCTCTTCAATATCCTCAAATTCAATTTTTACTGTCACATCCTCCTTAGTAGAATCACACTTCTCTTTTTCCCAGTATTCATCGTCTTTTTCCTCGTCTTCCTTAAGAAGAAATACGTATCTCATCCATAGATCGCCCGTAGCATTCCGAGAAGCAAAGGCAATTCTTCTCCCATCTTCACTCCACATTGGCTTATAATCATCATTTGGATGGTTTGAAATATTTATTGGTTTCTTGCTTCCATCTACAGGAACAACAAAAATATCCTCTCGCCATCCGAGCGTTGTTCTGCTAAAGGTTATCCATTTACTGTCGGGAGACCAGTCAATCCAGAGAACATTGTTTTCAGTGCATAATTTTTTACTGTTTTTACCGTTCTTATCCATTACATAGAGTTCTCTGTTGTGTTTAGAATAGACAATTTTTTTGCCGTCAGGTGAAAACCTGGGTTTAATTTCCGTTTCTTCTGTATTTAGGATTTTTTTTGTTATAAAGACAAGGTCATCGTAAAAACTTTTTTCAGTTTTAGGTTCGATAGTATAGATATCCATATCACCATCCTTCATAGATGAATAAATAAGCATTTCTTTTTCCGGGTGCCATGATATATATTTTTCCAGGGTGGGAGTGTGTGTAATTCTTGTAACCTTCCCTGTTTCTTTATCTTTCTTTAATTCCATTACAAAAATTTCTCCATGAACTATGAAGGCAATCTCTTTTTCATTGGGTGAGAGTACAAACTCGGAAACATCGTTGGAAAACGTCTTAAAATAATAAGGATTTTCTTTATAATCTTCGGTAACGGTGATGTATAATTTATTTGTTTCTCCTGTTAGGACGTTGTATGTATACAGGTATCCAAAGACTTCATATACAATTAGATTTCCATTACTTGAAATTTCAGGGAAGAAAACATCTTCTGTTTCATATGTTACCTGTGCAGGTGATGTTCCATCAGGATTCATTCGCCAGATGTTGTTGACCAATCCCTTTCCCCTATTACTGAGGAAATATAGTTTATTGTCAACTGATGAATACATAGGATAGTGATCTCTTGCTGGAGAATCTGTAATTCTTACTGATTTTCCATCATGCAGTGTTTTTAGCCAGATATTACTGTCTGCACCTCCCCTGTATTTTCTTCTCCACCAGGCTGGTCCACCTCGTACGTAATAGAATTTATTCCCGTCCGGAAGAAAGCAGACCTCACGTGCCCTAAAATGAGTGAGCATTTCAGGGAGACCACCATTTATTGACACCCTGTAAAGGGACGACCTTGTAGTGTGTCTATGCGAACCAAAAAGAACATATTTCCCATCGGGTGTCCAACCATAGAGATTATCATGTGTTGAGTAGTAAGTGAGTCGTTTGGGTGGACTACTGCCATCTAATGGCATAATACAAATATCTTCATTTCCCCATCTGCCTGTTTCGAATGCAATCCATTTTCCATCAGG
>JAGMEZ010000451.1 GCA_023127905.1 Caldifarciminota bacterium | reverse complement strand
ATCGATGCTACCTTTGCTACACTGTAAATGTTTTTTCTTCTTCCCCAAAAGCCTTTTGCCTGTTTTAACCATTTTTTATGTCTTGCTTTCTTAACCGAACTTGAATGAACTCTTGACATCTTTTCTCCTTTGCACTATTACGGTAAAAGTCTTTTCACTTTCTTTTTATCTCTACTACTTACAAGTGTTGATTTAGAGAGGTTTCTCTTCCTTTTTCGTGATTTCTTTGTTAGTAAATGGCCGTGGCATGCGTGTGATCTTTTATACTCTCCATTAGCGGTTTTTTTGAATCTTTTCTTCGCTCCCCTGTTTGTCTTTATTTTTGGCAATGTCACCTCCTCTCGGCGTTTTAATAATTTTTGGACCAACCATAATGGAAATTATTTTTCCGACACGGGTTGGTTTCCTTTCCAAGATTGAGATATCTTCCAGTTCTTTAGCCATTTTATTGAGTAATTTAACTCCTTTATCAGAATAAATTATTTCCCTACCTCTAAATTTAACGGTTAACTTAACCTTTTTTCCATCTGTTAGAAATTCTCTTGCATGCTTTATTTTTACATTGTAATCGTGTTCACTTATTTCAGGGCCGAATTTTAGTTCCTTTATTTGTATAATCTTCTGTTTTTTTCTTGCCAACCTCTGCTGTTTATGTTGTGTATAAAGATGTTTTCCGTAATCAAGGATCTTACAGACAGGCGGAATATGTTCTATATTCACTGCCACCAGATCCAATCCCCTTTCTTTTGCTATTTTGACCCCATCGTCTCTTGGCATAACTCCCAGGTTCTTTTTATTCTCGTCAATCACTAAAACTGTGTTTGCCCTTATTTTATAATTTACTGGGGGTTTTTTTTCTCTTTTTCTTTTAATATTCAACACCTCCTTCTATTGGATTTTTATGTTACTTTTTTCCTGTATTTCTGTAACAAGGTCAGCTGTGGTGATAGAGCCACGGTCTTTTCTATGCCGTTCCCTAAGAGAGATCGTATTCTCTCTTTCTTCCCGTTCACCGATAATTCCCATGTAAGGAATTTTTTCTTTCTCTGCTTCTCTTATTTTTAAGTTAATTTTTTCATTTCTTTTATCGATTTCTGTTCTGATATTGTGAGATTTAAGTGTTTCATTGATGTGTTCTGCGTAGTCAATTAATTTATCTGTAATGGTCATAATTCGTACCTGAACAGGTGCAAGCCAGACAGGAAAGTCACCTTTGTAATGTTCAATTAAAGATCCAATGAACCTTTCAATTGAACCAAGAACTGTCCTGTGAACAATAAAAACATTATGTGGATTTCCATCTTTTCCGACGTAAGTTACACCAAACCGTCCTGGAAGGTTGAAATCAAATTGGATGGTTGGACCCTGCCATTTTCTCCCGAGTGAATCGTACATTTGAATATCAATCTTAGGACCATAAAAAACTGCTTCTCCTTCCATCCTCTTGTATTCAAGGTTTTCGGTTTCAAGTGCTTTGATAAGGGAAAGCTCTGCTTTCTTCCAGTCTTCATCACATCCTGCATATTTATCTTTGCATTCTGGTTCTCTAACACTGAGTTCATAAGCAAGTTTGTGGAATCCAAAGATTTTTGTTATTTTACGTGCAAATTTCAGAACGCCGAGAATCTCATCATCTATCTGTTCTTCTGTACAGAAGATGTGGGCATCATCGATAGTAAACTCACGGGTTCGTAACAAACCATGAAGAACGCCAGAAAGTTCATCTCGTACAACGGTTCCGAGTTCAGCATAACGTACTGGAAGATCACGGTAACTGTGGATTTTTGATTTATAAATAAGTATGTGACCCGGACAATTCATAGGTTTCAGAACATACTCCTCGTTTTCTTTCTTGATGATGTACATATTTTCAAGATAATAATCATAATGCCCGGATGTACGCCAGAGCCCAGCCTTTGCGATATGGGGAGTAATTACCAGTTCATACCCGTGTTTCAAATGTTCGACCTTCCAGAAATCCTCAACTATTCTCCTGATTGTTGCACCTTTTGGATGCCATAGTATAAGACCTACCCCAGAATTTTCATTTATGGAGAATAAATCAAGCTCTTTTCCAATCTTACGATGGTCTCTTTCCTTTGCTTCTTCTAATTTTTTTAAATAACTCTCAAGTTCTTCCTTTGTTTCAAAGGATACACCGTATATTCTCTGGAGATTTTCCCTCTTTTCATCACCCCTCCAGTAACTACCAGATACAGAAAGTAATTTGTATGCGCCTATATAGCCTGTACTTGGAACATGGGGACCTCGGCAAAGATCAATAAATTCAGAGCTTTTATATAAAGAAACTTTTCCCTCAAGCTCATCCAGAAGTTCAAGTTTGAATTTTTCATTCCTTTCAGTAAATTGGGCAACTGCTTCTTCTTTTGTCTTATCAATTCTTTCAAATGACTGGTCATCCTTAATTATCCTCTTCATTTCCTTTTCTATGTTCTTTAAATCCTCAAGGGAAAAAGGTTTTTCCGAAAAGAAATCATAGTAAAAACCATCTGATATTGCAGGTCCAATAGCAAGTTTTACATCGGGGAAAAGTCTTTGAACCGCCTGTGCCATTATGTGTGAAGTGGAATGCCAGTATACCATACGCCCTTCCTCGTCGCCAAATGTAAGAGGATGTAAAACCCCCCCGTTTTCAATTGGGAGTGAAAGGTCAATTAAGGAATCATTAAATATAGCAGCGAGTGGTCTTTTATTTTCTTGGGTATTGAGACTGTTGAGGATATCTAAGGCAGTAGTTCCATTCTCTATATCTATTGATTTTATACCATTTAAATCTATTTTTATTTTCATTAATTACTCTTCTGAAATCTGTATCTTCTTTGTTCATTTTTATATAATTAAAACCAAAGAGTACACAGAGATTTCAACTGTGGTTATTCTCTTTTTGGGTTATTGTTATCTCTTTGTTAATCATTAGAGCTTCATCTTTATTATTAACTTACAACTCATAACTTGCTACTTGATAGTCTCCTGTTCTTATTTCTTCTCCTTACTGCTTGCTCCGTACTCCATACTATTAGTTCCCAGTTTCTCCGTCTCTCCGATACTCCGATTCACCGTTTCTCAAGAATTCTGCCTACTTCTTACTGCTTACTTCTTACTATCCTCTCTTGTCTGCTTACTATTTTTTTCAATGGTGGGCGATAGCCGATTTGAACGGCTGACCTCTTGCATGTCAAGCAAGCGCTCTAACCAATCTGAGCTAATCGCCCGAATTACAGCCACGATTAATTATAGAAAAATATTGTTAAAAAGTCAAGCAAAATATTTTATTAATAGAATTAAAGGGTAAATTCCAGCGAAGGAAAGTAATCTTATCCGTCAATCAATTCAATTTATCCCGTGATATTCGAAGAATATTTTACGGGACCAATCACTCAATTTGTTATGCTGTTAGCTGTGTGCTGTTATCTGTTTTCTGTTATCTGTCCTCTGTCATCTGTATACTGTTTTCTGTTATCTGTTTTCTGTTATCTGTCCTCTGTCATCTGTATACTGTATGCTGTCAGCTGTAAGCTGTATGCTGTATGCTGTAAGCTG
>JAGMEZ010000450.1 GCA_023127905.1 Caldifarciminota bacterium | reverse complement strand
ATAAAGACATGGTCGAGAAAATCAACCATATCTCCTGATTTTGTTGGGCATACAATTGCTGTTCATAATGGAAAGAAGTTTATACCCGTTTTCATAACGGAGAATATGGTAGGACATAAACTTGGAGAGTTTGCACCATCAAAAATTTTCCACAGGCATGGTGGAAAGAAAGCTGAAAAAACAACGAGGATAAAGTAGAGGAACTATGGAAGGAAAATGCATTTCGAAATTTGTAAGGGTTTCTCCAGCTAAAGCGAAACGTGTTGTAGACCTCGTAAAGAATAAAGATATCAATACGGCAATTGCAATTCTTGAACACATACCCAATAGTGTAGCAATTCCTGTAATGAAAGCAATACATAGTGCCGTCAGTAATGTCATAAGCCAGGCGGGTGAGATCAAACTGAAAGAGGAAGACCTTTTTCTGAAATTGATAAAGATAGATACTGGATCTTCTAAATATTTAAAAAGGCTGAGACCACGAGCTATGGGGAGGGCAGACGTGATAAGACACAGGACTTCTCATATTTCTATTGTTGTTGCTGAGAAAGGAAAAAAGGAGGAATAAATTTGGGACAAAAGACTCATCCGTATGGATTTAGATTAGGTTTTTCTAAACATTGGAAATCAAAATGGTTTGCAAAAAGAGATTACAATAAGTTTCTCCATGAAGATCTTGAAATAAGGAAATATTTAAACCAAAGACTGAAAAATGCTGCTGTTGCTAATATTGAAATTGAAAGAAAGACGAAAAAGTTATTCATTAATATTAAAACAGCCAGGCCTGCAATTGTAATCGGTAGGAAAGGTTCTGAAGTTAATAAACTTAGGGATGAATTGAAGTATTACTTAAAAAGGGATGATTTGGAGATAAACATATTTGAAGTGGATAAACCGGAAATTGAAGCTAAATTGGTTGCTGAAAATATTGCAAGGCAACTCGAACAGAGAGTTTCTTACCGGAGAGCGATGAAAAGAGCGATATCATCCGCAATGAGAATGGGAGTGAAAGGAATAAAAGTCGCATGTTCAGGAAGACTTGGTGGTGCTGAGATTGCAAGGAGTGAATGGTATAGAGAAGGAAGAGTTCCTCTACACACGTTAAGGGCAGATATAGATTATGCAAACGTGACATCATTTACGACATCTGGAACAATTGGGGTAAAGGTCTGGATATTTAAGGGTGAAATTTTTGAAAACAGTTAAGGAGATAAGTAAAAAATGTTAATGCCCAAGAAGGTAAAACACAGAAAAGTTCATCGTGGAAAGATGAAGGGAAAAGCAAAGGGAGGGAAAGAGCTTAATTTTGGAGAATATGGGCTGCAATCCTTAGAGTCTGCCTGGATTACTGCCAGACAGATAGAGGCAGCAAGGGTTGCGATTACGAGACACCTTAGAAGAAAGGGTAAATTATGGATAAGGATATTTCCTGATAAACCAGCAACGAAAAAGCCCCCTGAAACTAGGATGGGAAAAGGAAAAGGAAATCCCGAATTCTGGGTGAGTGTTGTTAAACCTGGTCGAATAATGTTTGAGGTAAGTGGTGTGGACAAAGAATCAGCAAAAAGGGCAATGCAACTTGCATCATATAAATTGCCAATAAAAACAAGAGTTGTATACAGGGAGAGATGATGAATGGAAGGGAACTGAGAGAAAAAACGGATGACGAACTAATTTCTACATTGCATAGTCTTTATGAGGAGCATTTTAATCTAAGGATTGCAAAGGTTTCAGCAAACCTTACAAATCCGTCAAGGATTAAACAGGTAAAGAAAGACATTGCAAGAGTGAAAACTATTATGAATGAGAGAAGGAGGATGGCAGTTGAAAGTTGAAGACAGAAAAAGAGGAAAATTAAAGGATAGGGTAGGTAAAGTCGTAAAGAAAAGTGGGGATAAATCAATTCTTGTTGAGGTGACAAGGAGGGTAAAGCATCCTGTTTACGGAAAGATCCTGAAGAAGAGAAAAAGATTTATGGTTCACGATGAGGAAAATATGGCTCAGATAGGTGATCTGATAAAATTTGTTGATTCAAGACCCTTTAGTAAGAGAAAGCGATGGAGAATTGTGACAATTGGGAAAAAGAGAGAAACGTAAGGATAAGGAATGATTCAGGAAAATACTCGATTTATAATTGCTGATAATTCTGGTGCGAAAGAAGGCATGTGTGTTAAAGTCCTTGGGGGTTCGCACAGGAGATACGCAAGAGTTGGGGATATAATTGTAATGGTTGTGAAGAGTTCTCTCCCAGGTAGTCAGATAAAGAAAGGAACTATTCAAAAGGCGGTAATTGTAAGAACAAAGAAGGAATTGAGAAGAAAGGATGGTTCGTACATACGGTTTGATGATAATGCGGCAATTATAATAGATAACAATAAAGAACCAAAAGGAACAAGAATTTTTGGTCCTGTTGCAAGAGAGTTAAGGGAAAAAAGATTTATGAAAATAATTTCCCTTGCTCCAGAGGTGGTTTAGAATGGTAAAAAGTAAACACAGACTCAAGAGAGGTGATATAGTGCTTATAATTTTGGGGGAAGATAGGGGAAAGAAGGGAAAGATATTAAGCATTGACAAGAAAAAGGACTTCATAATTGTTGAAGGTGCACGTCTTGCGAAGAAACATATGCGTCCACG
This sequence comes from Caldifarciminota bacterium, assembly GCA_023127905.1. Classification (GTDB taxonomy): domain Bacteria; phylum Hydrothermota; class E44-bin80; order E44-bin80; family E44-bin80; genus JAGMEZ01. Next base: position 4,648 of record JAGMEZ010000450.1, on the reverse strand, counting down.
GAAACAGGGAGAGCAGGGAGGAATTATAGAAAAGGAGGCTCCTATTCATATTTCTAACCTGAAGCTTGTCTGTCCAAAATGTGGAAAATCAACGAGGGTCCAGAAATCAATTCTTGAAAATAAAAAAAGAGTAAGAGTCTGTAATAAATGTGGAGAGTTTATTGATTGATAAAATGGAAAAACAGGAAGAAAAAAGATACGAACCAAGACTTTTAACAGAATATAGAAAAAGAGTTCTCCCGGAGCTTGTTAAGAAACTTGGATATAAAAATGTTAATGAGGTTCCTCAATTAAGAAAGATTGTTGTTAATGTAGGATTTGGGGAAGCGATTTCCAATGCTAAACTATTAGATGCTGTCATGGAAGATCTTGCTGTTATTACTGGACAAAAGGCAGTGAAGAGAAGAGCAAAAAGATCAGTTTCTAATTTTAAATTGAGAGCAGGTGTGCCAGTTGGCTGTAAAATAACTATCAGGGGTAAAAAAATGTATGATTTTTTTGATAGATTGGTGAATACTGCAATTCCGAGAATAAGAGATTTCCGTGGCTTGTCCCCTGATTCTTTTGATGGAAAGGGAAATTATAACTTTGGTGTTACAGAGCAGACAATCTTTCCTGAAATTGATTACGACAAGATAAAAGTTGTATTTGGTATGGATTTCGCAATAGTGACGACAGCGAGAAACGATGAGGAAGCAAGAATTTTTCTTAGTGAATTTGGTTTCCCGTTTAAAAAGCAGTAGGAGGTTAAATGGCGAAAACGTCTCTTGTTGAGAAAGCAAAGAGAAAGCCAAAGTTTAAGGTAAGGGCATATAATAGATGTAAACGTTGTGGAAGATCAAGAGGTTATTTGAGAAAATTTGGTCTCTGTAGAATTTGTTTTAGGGAACTTGCTCTTAAAGGAAATATACCCGGTGTAAGAAAAGCAAGTTGGTAAAAGTAATCACGGAGGTTTTATGAACGTTACTGACCCAATAAGTGATATGTTAACAAGAATTAGAAATGCGAGTAATGCACATCATAAAGTTACAAGAATTCCTGGTTCTAATCTAAAGCTTGCTCTTGCGAGAATACTGAAAGAAACTGGTTATATTAAAGAGTTCAGTTTTGTTGAAGATTCGAGGCAGGGTGAAATAGAGGTTATATTAAAGTATGATGATTATGGAAATTCAATTATTCGTGGAATAAAGCGTGTCAGTAAGCCGGGTCTGAGACAGTATGTTAATAGGGACAAAATCCCAAAAGTGCTAAGTGGATATGGGATTGCTATTATTTCTACTTCTCAGGGTGTCATTACAGATAAGGATGCAAAAAAACGTGGTATTGGAGGAGAAGTTCTCTGTTATATATGGTAGAGAAAGGAGCAATTTGTGTCGAGAATAGGTAAGAAACCTGTTTTATTACCTAAAGGTATTACTATAGAATTCTCAAATGACAAACTTACAGTAAAAGGACCATTGGGAGAAATTACTAAAAATATACACCCTGATATTTCTTTGGATATTAATGAGGAGAAAATAGTAGTTGTTAGAAATGTCGATGATAAATTCCATAGGGCACTGATTGGTACCATACGTTCAATTATTAGTAATATGGTTGTTGGCGTAACAGAGGGATTTAAGAAAGAATTAATTATTGAAGGAATGGGGTACAAGGCAGAACTTAAAGGTGACGATCTAAATATAGTTGTCGGGTTTTCACATCCTGTTCTTATCAAAAAAGAAGATGGAATAGCGTTTATTGTTGAAGGGAACAACAGAATAGTCGTAAATGGAATTGATAAGGAGAAGGTAGGACAGGTAGCAGCCGAGATAAGGGCATTTCGTCCACCTGAACCTTATAAAGGAAAAGGAATTAGATACAAAGACGAACGGGTGAGAAGAAAAGCTGGGAAAATTGCTATTTAGAGAAGAAGGGAAAGTATGAAAGAAAGCAAAATAAAAGAGATCAAGAGAAAGAGAAGACATAAGCGAATAAAGAAAAAAGTGAGAGGGAATTCTGAAAGGCCGCGTTTAGTGGTTATAAGAAGTCTGAATAATATTTATGCGCAGATAGTGGATGATGAGAGAGGAAAAACGTTTCTCTCACTTTCTACCTTATCAAAAGAGGTAATGGAAAATAAAGATGCTAAGACAAAAACTGAAAAATCTCGTATCGTAGGACTTCTCCTAGCAAAGAAATGCATAGAAGCAAAGATTGAATATATCGTTTTTGATCGAGCTGGATATAAATATCATGGAAGAGTGAAGGCACTTGCTACGGGAGCCAGGGAAGGAGGTCTGAAGTTCTAATGAATCTTGAGAAGATGGTAGGATTGAAAAGAAGGGAAAGAGTAAATGTGCAGGACTTGGATCTTCAGGAAACAGTTATTAATATAAATAGAATATCGAAAGTTGTAAAGGGAGGAAAAAGGTTCAAGTTTTCGTCAATAGTTGTTGTTGGAGACATGAAAGGTTACGTTGGGATAGGCTATGGAAAGGGACCTGAAATTGCTGATGCAATAAAAAAGTCATCAGAAAATGCAAGAAAGAATGTCACGAGAATTAATGTTATTGACGGAACGATTCCTCATGAAGTTGTAGGAAAATGCAGTGCGAGTAGAGTCTTGATGAAACCAGCCTCAAAAGGAACAGGGATTATTGCAACGGGTAAAATCAGAGCAATTCTCGAGTATGCTGGTATAAGGAATATTCTAACAAAATCACTTGGTTCGAATACTGCAATTAATCTTGTCTTTGCAACACTTGATGGGTTATTAAAACTTAAGAGTCCCGATTGGATTTTGAAACGTAGAGGGATTATAAAAGCAAACACAGAGAAGCCAAAGGAAAAAGTTAAAAAGTAGATAAGATACAAAGATTAATTTAGGGGAGTATGATGGCAAAAAAATTAAGAATTACTCAGATTGGAAGTGCAATTGGAAGGCAATTTGATCAAAAAGGTACTTTGAAAGCTCTTGGGATAAGAAAATTAAACAGTACCGTTGTAAAGGATGATACACCCCAGATAAGAGGAATGATTAGAAAAATCAGACACCTTCTTGTTGTTGAAGAGATTGAGGAAGAAAAAATAACTTCTCCTGTAAAAAAACAAGAGAAAGTTACTACAGCTAAGAAAGGAAAATCACAAAAGAGCAAAGGGAAAAACGTTAAAGAAACTGTGAAGAAAAAGGATAAAGGTAAGAGCAATGAAACTAAATGAACTTTTTCCCCCTAAGGGTGCAAAAAGAAAAAAGAAAAGACTTGGAACTGGCTCTTCTTCTGGTCATGGGGGAACGTGCGGTAAAGGTTCAAAAGGACAGAGAAGTCGCTCGGGTTCAAAAACATATGCATGGTTTGAAGGCGGACAAATGCCGCTTCAAAGAAGGGTACCCAAAAGAGGAATGACTCCTCGAAAGAGAAGAGTTTTCCAGATAGTCAAGGTCAAGGATTTGAACCGATTTGCAGATAACTCAATTGTTGATGTAATTCAATTGAAGAAGGAAGGGCTTATTAAAAAAGAAAACAGACCTGTAAAGGTACTTGGAGATGGGCCTTTATTGAGAAACTTAACAGTAAAAGCTGACTCTTTCAGCCAGAAAGCGAGGGAACTTATAACCGCAAAAGGTGGAAAGGTGGAGATAGCAGGTGTTTGAAAAACTACTAAATATTTTTAAGATTCCTGATTTGAGAAGAAAACTTCTCTTCACTCTCGGAATGTTTGTAATCTACCGGATGGGTGGTCATATAACACTTCCTGGAATAGATGCTAATGCTCTCCTTCAGCAATTCCAACAGCTCAAAGGAACTCTGCTTGGTTTATATGATATATTCAGTGGGGGAAACTTAAGCAGGGCTACAATATTTGCCCTTGGAATAATGCCCTATATCTCGACCTCTATTATACTCCAGCTTCTTGGTGCTGTGATTCCATACTATCAGAGACTTCAAAAGGAGGGAGAGGAAGGACGAAAAAAAATAACACAGCATACAAGATACGGAACTGTTATTCTTGCTGCTATACAAGGGTTTGGAATAAGTATTTTCCTTGAAAATCTTGGTCCAGGTGTTGTCATTATTCCTGGAATGGCTTTTAGATTGTTGAGTGTTTTGACTATGACGGCAGGAACAATCTTTATAATGTGGCTCGGTGAACAGATTACAGAGAGAGGGATAGGTAATGGTATTTCACTGATTATTATGATTGGAATAATTGCAAGGTATCCCAATGATGTATTGAATGCCTGGAGGCTTTTTAGGACAGGTGTCCATGGATTCTTTTTCTATATAGTCCTTTTTGTTTTTGTAGTTTTGATTACAGCTGCAGTTATTTTTATTACTCAGGGTCAGAGGAGGATTCCAGTACAGTATGCACGGAGGGTTGTTGGTAGGAAAGTTTATGGTGGACAGAGCACATTTATTCCTCTCAATGTGAATTCTGCTGGTGTTATACCAATAATTTTTGCTCAATCGGTTATAATGCTTCCAACTACACTTGCTCAGTTCTTCCCGAGGACAGGGTGGATGGAGGGTGTTGTTGCTCTTTTCCAACCAGGATATTGGCTCTACAATGTTATCTATGGAATTCTAATTGTTGTATTTGCTTATTTCTATACTGCAATTGTTATTAATCCAGCAGATCTTGCGGATAATATGAAAAAATATGGAGG
>JAGMEZ010000045.1 GCA_023127905.1 Caldifarciminota bacterium | reverse complement strand
TTTATCTCTGATATTATAGCAGCATTATCGGGAATACGTGACTCAAACAATTCGGCTACCCTTGGTAAACCTCCGGTAATATCCCTCATCTTCCTTATCTCTTTCGGGATTTTTGCAAGAAGATCACCTGGAAAAACCTTCTTACCCTTTCTTACCAAAAGGTATGCACCAACAGGAATAGAATAACTGGCGATATTCTTCCCCTTTTTATCGATAATATCAATCTGAGGATGGAATGTTTTTCCACGCTCCCTTGATTCAACAATAACCTGTTGTCTGCGTTGGGTTCTGGTATCCAGCTCTTCGACCATTGTAATATTCTCCACAATATCAACAGACTTAATCCTTCCTTCCTCTTCACTGATGATAACAGTACTGTAAGGATCAAGTGTAAAAACAATATCTCCTGATTCTATTGTTTCGTTTTCATTAATTTTTAGAATAGAACCATATGGAACCTTCATCCGCGTTTTCTTCTTTTTTGTTTTATCCTGAATCACAATATAACCATTTCTCGATAAAACAACTTTTTCCTTTGCTACATTTAAACAGTATCTTATATCTTTGTATTTAACCTTTCCACTAGAGGTTGATTCAATATCTGATTGTTCCGTAATTCGCGTTGCTGTTCCTCCAATATGAAAGGTTTTTAAAGTAAGCTGTGTTCCAGGCTCACCTATACTCTGCGCTGCCATAACTCCTGCTGCTTCACCTATATCTACAAGTGATCCCGATGCAAGGTTTCTGCCGTAACATTTCCTACACAAACCTCTTTTTGCTTCACATGTAATGACGGAACGGATTTTAACAGATTGTATACCAGATTTTTCTATCTCTTTTGCCTTCTCTGCCGTTATCTCCTCATCAGCCTTTATGACGACATCATTTGTAAAAGGGTGAATAATATCTTCAAGTGCAAATCTTCCTTCTATTCTATCACTCAGTGGTTCAATTACTTTTTCTCCCTCCTTTAACGAAGTAATATCCAACCCGAGAACAGCTTTACAATCTTCTTCCATAATAATTACATCCTGGGCAACATCTACCAGTCTTCTGGTAAGATAACCAGCTTCTGCTGTTTTAAGCGCTGTATCTGTTAACCCTTTCCGAGAACCATGTGTTGAAATAAAGTATTCAAGAACAGTTAAACCCTCTTTAAAATTATTTAAAATAGGTGTTTCAATAATCTCACCAATTTGACCTGTTATTTTTTTCTGTGGTCTTGTCATAAGCCCCCGCATTCCACCAAGCTGTCTAACCTGCTCTGTAGATCCCTTTGCACCAGAATGACTCATAATATAAATGGGGTTAAATCCATCTCTGTCTTTACTCATCTGTTTGAGAAGAACATTTTCAACTAATTCTATAGCATCTGTCCAGGCATCAATAATCCTGTTATACCTTTCACTATCAGTTATAATACCTTTTTCATAGTTTTTCTGTTCCTTCTCTATATCTTTCATCACATTTTCAATGATTCCTTTTTTCTCCGGAGGAGTAATAATATCATCAACTCCGATAGTTAAGCCGGATCGAGTTGCATACTCGAATCCCATTTCCTTCAAATCATCAAGAAACTCGACAGTTTTTTTGTTTCCAATTCTCCAGTAACATTTTGCAACAATATCTGCAATTTTTTTCTTATCCATAACCTCGTTAACAAAAGGAATACCCTCAGGAATAATTTCATTAAAAATCACCCTTCCTGCTGTAGTTTCGAAACGTTTACCCTCGCTATGGTAAATAATTATTGAATGAAGGTCAATTACACCATTTTCAAGTGCCAAACTAACATTTTCAAAATTCGAAAAAATTTTATTTTCACCTTTCCCGTTCTTCTTCTCTTTCGTAAGATAATAACATCCTACCACCATTTCCTGGGTTGGTGAAATAAGAGGTTTCCCATTCGCAGGTGAAAGAATATTATTTGTTGAGAGCATCAATAACACTGATTCTATCTGCGCCTCACAGGACAACGGAATATGAACCGCCATCTGGTCCCCGTCAAAATCAGCATTGAATGGTACACAAACAAGTGGATGAATTCTAATCGCCTTTCCTTCTACAAGAACAGGATTAAATGCCTGAATACCAAGACGATGTAATGTTGGCGCTCTGTTAAGTAAAACGGGATGATCTGTTACTATCTCTTCCAGTATGCTCCAGACTTCAGGCGATTTTTTATAGAGCAATCTCTTTGCACCTTTAACGCTTTGTGCGTATCCCCGTTCTTCAAGTTTTCTAATGATAAATGGCTTAAAAAGCTCAAGCGCCATTATTTTTGGAAGTCCACACTGTTCGAGTTTTAAAGTCGGATCAACTACAATTACTGACCTTCCAGAGTAGTCAGTTCTCTTACCTAAAAGATTCTGCCTGAACCTCCCCTGTTTTCCCTTCAATGCATCAGAGAGTGATTTAAGGGGTCTATTACCCCTACCTTTAATCGGTCTTGACCTTCTTGTATTGTCAAGTAAAGCATCAACAGCTTCCTGCAACATTCTCTTCTCGTTCCGAAGAATTATATCTGGTGCCTTTATCTCAATTAGATTTTTTAGTCTATTATTCCTCGTAATTACACGTCTATATAGGTCATTTAAATCCGAAGTTGCAAATCTCCCCCCCTCAAGCGGAACAAGGGGTCTCAGGTCAGGCGGAATAACAGGAATAGATTTTAGTATCATCCATTCAGGTCTGTTTTTTGATAACCGGAAAGCCTCAACAATCTTTAACCTTTTTAGAATGGATTTTCTTTTTGCAATAGACGTTTCAACCCTCAAATATGATTTCAACTTGGCAGAAATTTCATCGAGATCAAGTTCACAGAGTAAGTCATTTAACCCCTCTGCACCCATCTTTGCCACAAACCCATCAGGATACTGAATAATTAGCGTTGAATGGTCTGTTTCAGATAAAAGCTCACCCTTTTCTAAAGATGTATCCATTGGATCAACCACGATGAATGACTCGTAATAGAGAACTCTTTGAACAATCTTTGGGGAAATGCCAAGAAGATAACTAATCCGTGAAGGAATTGTTTTATAAAACCAGATATGTGCCACAGGTACGGCAAGCTCAATATGTCCTACCCTCTCTCTTCTGACTTTCGAAAGGGTTACCTCTACCCCACATCGTTCACAGACAACGCCTCTGTATTTTACATGTTTATACTTCCCACAACTGCACTCATAATCCTTTACAGGACCAAATATTTTTTCACAGAAAAGCCCGTCTTTTTCTGGTTTCTGTGTTCTATAATTTATAGTCTCCGGTTTTGTAACTTCACCAAAAGACCAGTTCCTAATGATTTCAGGAGAAGCCAACTTGATTTTCATATATTTAAAATCCCTTTGGGTAACATTCTTATACTGTATTCCCGTTAACAATTTACACACCCCCTCTAACTTTTATCTTTGCCAAGTTCAATATCAAGACATAAACCCTGCAATTCTTTTATTAAAACATTAAAAGACGCTGGAAGACCTGGCTCAGGTGGATTTTCACCTTTTATAATAGATTCATAGAGATGCGTTCTTCCGCTGACATCATCAGATTTTACCGTTAAGATTTCCTGAAGGGTATATGCAGCTCCATATGCTTCAAGTGCCCAAACTTCCATCTCACCAAATCGCTG
>JAGMEZ010000449.1 GCA_023127905.1 Caldifarciminota bacterium | reverse complement strand
CAAGGTTCAAATTTATCCCTAATTTTCTCATTGTTACTGCTGTGTTATATGCATACTCAATTAGTTCTTTTTCAGTGTATGAACTTCCGAGAACCTTAGCTGAAGGTGTTTTTTTGAACCCCTTAATGTGTTTAAGTCTATTTACTTTACCTCCTTCCTGATCTATTGAAAAAAAGAGAGGTATAAGAGTTTGATTATTATATTCCTCTATCATTTTTTTTGTTGATTCGTATCCCTTTATAAAATTCTGGTTGAGGATTATTCCGCCGATTTGATGCTCTTTTACAAAATTATAGTTTGGAGGATAACATGTAATCATCTGACCAATCTTTATAGAAAGTGGTAACTCCTTAACAATCTTAGATACTTTCTTTCTCTGTTTCTCCTTAATCATTTCATGGTCTGTTTTAACGATTTTTATGATGAGAGGCTCCTTTGGGTGTATTTCTTTCTCAATTGGTGGTTTTATCTCTTTGTATGTACAGCTGTTGAGTATTATAACTGAAATAAATAAATGAAAAATCAATCTTTTCTTCATAATTATCGCATCATAATAGAAACTATCAATTCTGTCAACACCTTTTTTATATTTAGAAATATGTTCTATATAGCAAAAGAGCGGAGTTTAATAACCCCGCTCTGACTACATCTTATCCTTATCAATCAGTCGCTCAGTACCCTGAATTCTATTCTTCTATTCATCTGACGCCCATCTCTTGTTGCATTGCTTGCTATGGGCATTGTCTCACCATAACCACGTGCAAGAAGTCTGTTCGGTGGTATACCTCTCGATATAAGAAATGATCTCACAGAATTTGCCCTAGCTTCCGAAAGTCGCATATTGGATGAATTACTTCCAACACTATCAGTATGACCTGCTATCTCAACGATTACCTTCGCGTTTGCTTGGAGAACTTTTACTGCATCATCAAGAACAGGATACGATTCAGGTCGAATAGTTGATTTTCCTGTGTCAAAGTAGATACCACGAAGGGTTATTACCTGACCTTTTACAATTTTTTCAGTAAGTTCAAAATTCTGAATAGTTGTCTCTTTGTCAATTACGACAACGCCAGGCTTTGCATTGATGACATAATTATTAGCTTCTGTTTTAACTGTGTATGTACCTGCTTCTAATGTTACTTTATAAACCCCTGTTGATGCGTCGGTAACAATCTTTTTATCAACTTCAACTATTGTTACGTTTGCCTGAAGGGGTTTTTTCTCTTTTGAAGAAATAACCTTACCGGTTAAAATACCCTGTTTTTTTTCAGGTTGTATTGGTTCCTTTTTCTTAGTTAAAGTAAAATCAACAACCTCTGTTTGGCCTTTCACTACCCGAATTGGTTTTTCAACCCACTTGTAACCATTAGCAATAACATGAAATCTGTAAATACCTGGATCTACAACGATTTTATATAATCCTGTTTCCGGGTTGGAGGTGATGCTTTTAAGATCACTTCCAGGAAAAGATATTGTTGCTCCAAGAGGATCACTTGTTTCAGAGTCAATTACTTTTCCTGCTATTGTTGCTTTAGGTGGTGGTGGTTTCGCAAAAATTGCAGAACTTGAGGTTATACCGAAGAAAACACGCCATTTTGACCTCTGGTTTATGTACACATGGTCGGTAGAATCATAATCTGGAACAAAATCCATATCTGACGTTGTTACAAAATCAGCTCCCAGGTCAATCGTAACACCAACTGGAGTAATAAATCTGATACCAGGTGTGATAAACACTGTATCCATAGCATTATCACAGTGTTTACCAATAGCTTCAAAGAGGAACTTGACATACGGTCCAGTAAGTATCTCGAAACCTATTCCCCATAAAAACCTATTTTCAGGTATAAGCGGTGAGAAAGTATTGATAATGTAAGATGGAATACTATCATTTTTAAAATTAGCAGGACCTTCATAACCTAAATTGAAATGTAAACTCATAACATTAAAATCTAAATCTGCAAGGAAAAGACCACCAAAACTTAGGTCTCTCGGTACTGTACCTATGAAACCTGCCGTTACCATTTGAGAATCGCTACTTTCTATTGGCTGCCAGGGTATATTCATAAATCCGCTTGCACCAAGATTGAATCCTACATGATTTACGGGATCAGCAAAAACGGGAAATCCAATTTTTATGATAGGACGCAAACTCTTAAATGCAAAATTATATACATCTTCACTTTTTGGACGGTTATAATACCTCATCTGTATCTGAGCATTAAGAGCCAATTCAAAAAAGTTAATAGGAGCATAGCCGAGAAATGTATTGATGTTTCCAAAGTGACGTGCACTATCAGAATTTGCTATATCTGAGTAAGCATAATCTCCATGCAGACCAAACGTCAGATAACCCATTTCTGTTGGTTTTGCTGCATATGTCCTGTAGATTCCTTTCGTACCGTAAAATGTTGGGTTTGAAAGGAGTACAGAAGAAGCAAGAAATAAAATAATAAATAGAAGAGTAAATTTTGAGAATTTAACTATCATCAGTTCCTCCTTTTTTTTATCTTCATTCATAAAGGTTACCTCCTTACGTTAAATCTTTTTTATTTTATAAGTCTTTTCTATTAATTTTTTCTTTATAAAAACCGGCGCTTTTAACCGCTTGTACTCAGGATTTATTATTTCAATCGTATATATACCAAAGGAGAGATTTTCTATTATAAACTTTCCATCGATACTTTCAAAAATCTTTTCTTCATCCTTTCCTGATATCTTTATTGTTGCAGAAACAGGTACTTGAGTCTCCATATCTAAAACATTAATTACCAATTTTCCGGCTGGCTTTATTTTTGTATCGAGGAGAAAATTTATTTCTCCTGTAAATCTGATGTCAGAATCTCTTTTAGTGTAGTCTGAAAGGGGAATTTCAACACCTGCTCTAAAACCAATGAATCCTACCTTAAACCCAAGACCTGAACATAAACGTGTATTATCCATTGCAGATGTAGAGATATCCCCAAAGAATTCTGTATAGAATTCAATAAATGGTTGAAAATGCGAGGTGTTAAGTAATATGAGAGAACTGCTCTGCAAGATATTTGTACCATTCTTTCTTCCAACATTCACTGATTCTCCAAACAAAAAGGAAGGAAGGTTCTTCTTTGTGAAGGGAACTATGTCAATATTAAAGTCGCCAGACAAATATGATTTTTCTTCTTTAGCAAATGTAAAACAGGGAGCAAGGCTTAGTTTAATTTTTTGCATAGTTAAAACTGGAAATTTTGCTTTTAGAAAACCCCCGGTAAATTCCGTCCCTTCCATTGAAAAATAGTTAATTCCGGACCCAATTTCAACGAATCGAAAAAGCGTATAATTAATGTAGAAGTTTAGTTGGTTTTGAGTCTGTCGTTTTTCATCTTCTTTTTCTCCCTTTATTCCATATGATTCTCTAAAACATATTCTCATCTGCTTTACCTTATTAAAGGATGCAGATGATGTGTAGTAACCTGAATCTCCGTCAAGAAAGACAGGGCTTGCAAGGTTTATTGAAATTGATACTAATGTCAGTATACTAATTAACACTTTAGTCGATTTATTCTCTTTTTATAGATAACTTGTCTTTATAAATATTAAAAAATTATGTAAAAAACCTGCTTATCTTAATCTTAAGTTACTATAACATATATATATTTATTTGTCAAGTATCTCGTATAAAATCTTGCAACTCAGACAATAGAGTTTCATATTTCACCCCGCATTATTTAGCTTATAAAAACCGAGATGCTGAAACAACCCATGAAACAAGTTCAGGGCATGGTTCAGCATGACACTTTCAGGATTCAGCATGACGGGGGACAGCAAAATTTCTAAGAACGCATTTTCTATTATTTGAATTGCATGGCTGTTACTTTTTATGTTGACATATAATTACTATTTTGTTATTATAACTATTGTTACAGATGGTGTAAACCATTTGATGAGGAGGAGGATTATGATTTTCAGATATTTCATTTTTACTCTTTGTCTAATTATTCCAGTCTCTGGAGTATCGAGTCCCATAAATAAAAAAAACAACACAACAAGACGATATTTTAAAGAGGGGGAAATCATCCTGAATTATAAAAAAGATATTGAATCAGGAAGACTGGAAACGATTGTAAATGAATTAAAAACTGAGATTGTTTACAGAAGCCGTTATGCTAATTTTGTTACAGTCAAATTTGATAAAGATCGAGATATGTGGCAACTTATTAAAAAGTTTGAATCCTATTCTGATATCATGTTTGCTGAACCAAATGGAATTGCTTATGTTATGTGGACACCTAACGATCCGCACTTCGAGTTATATCAATGGAATTTCAATGCTAACCACATTAATATGCCTCTTGCCTGGGACATTGAACGAGGTGGTAACTCGTCTGTTATTGTTTCAATTCTTGATACAGGTATTGCCTACGAAGATTACGAAATACCGTATTATGAACTTAGCGAGGTTTCTTCACAGGATGGATTCTACCATCAGTCTCCAGACCTTACTATTACAAATTTTGTTACCGGTTATGATTTTATTAATGATGATTCTCACCCAAACGATCAAAACGGTCATGGAACTCATGTCTGCGGTACCATTGCTCAGAGTACGAATAATGCAAAAGGTGTTGCAGGGATGGCTTTCAATGTATCCATTATGCCTGTCAGGGTTCTTGGTGCCTATGGTTCAGGAACC
>JAGMEZ010000448.1 GCA_023127905.1 Caldifarciminota bacterium | reverse complement strand
CTTTAATTAAATACGGGTTATATTCGAATCCTGAAATGTCTTATTTTGCTTGACTTAATGTAGAAAAAGTAGTATATTAGAACAGTTATTTTTAATCTAATTTTTCACTAATATGAAGAATAAATATAAAATTATTAAGGTTATAGCAACAGGTGGTATGGCAACTATATACAAAGCTGAGCAGATAAGTTTATCAAGATTGGTAATAATAAAAAAACTCCATCCTCACTTGGCTTCAGATAAGGAATTTGTTAAAAGGTTTGAACGAGAAGCAAATATTTTAGGAAAACTCACTCATAAGAATATTGTTGAAATTATTGATTTTTATAATATAAAGGGGGATTATTATATCGTTCTTGAGTACGTTGAAGGTAAATCACTTAACAAACTTATTGGAGAAATTGGAGCACTCCCATTAGAATTAGCAAATTATATAGTTTTTGAGATAGCTTTAGGTCTCAGTACAGCACATAAGCAGAAAATTCTTCACAGAGATATAAAACCGGGAAATATAATGATTTCAAAAGATGGAACAGTCAAAATTTCTGATTTTGGCTTAGCCCTTTCCCTTGAGGGAACTGAAATTACTGAACCAGGGGCTACTATTGGAACACCTGCTTACCTCCCTCCTGAACTTTTAAAGGGAGAAAGAGCAAGCCAAAAATCCGATATATATTCACTTGGAATACTATTCTATGAAATTATAACAGGTAAGAATCCGTTCGAAGGAGAAAACAGATTCGAAACTATAAATAATATCCTTTACAAAAAACTTCATCCCATTAAACTGTTAAATAACGCAGACAATAATGCAATTATTAAAATAATTTCAAAAATGACGAAGGTTGATCCAAAAGCACGATATGGGAATATTGATTTGATACTTCAAGACCTATCACAACATATCAGAGCAACGCAAAAGAATCTTGCTCAATTTCTATCAAATCCAGTTAATATAGGAATAACTATAGAGGAAACAAAACAAAAAAACAAGGGAATTTTTGTTTTCGGTTCACTTCTTCTGCTCACAATAATATTATTTATAACCGTATCAATAGAGCAGAAAAGATATAAAAATTATATCAGTAAAAATCCTTTGACTGTTATTCATTATCACAGGAACTATAAAGATACATTAAATAACAGAAGGGATACAGTTGTACAGAATAATTCCACAAAAATTAAAAAACTACCCTTAAACAATAATAACAAGATGAACATTCTGAGTTTACCTGTTGTAAAAAAAGATTCTTATGGATTTATCAAAATAGTTATTAAACCCTGGGCAAAAATTTATATTGATAACATTTTCTATGGTAATACACCTATCTCAAATCCAATTAAACTTATATCTGGAAATCATTCCCTAACACTAAAACACCCAAATAGAAAAGAATATTCAACATCTATCACGATTGTTAAGGACGAAACCCTTTATGTTAACATAATCCTTGAAAAAGCATATGGCTATTTTAAGATTATTGTACACCCATGGGCAGAAATCTACCTGGATGGAGAGAAAAAGGGTGTTACTCCTATTGAAAAACCTTTCCGATTTACTTCTGGCGAACATCTACTGGAACTCAAAAAGGGCAAATCAACTCTATGGCAAAAAACAATAATAATCCCAGTAAAAGATACTTTAAGAGAAACAATAAATTTAGAATAATTTTGTGCATCTTTTTCTATCTTTTCGCTTGCACATCTATAACGAGTTTAGAATTAGCCCAAGAAAGGTTAAACAAAGCAATTCTTATATACGATGAAGGAAACTTTCAAGAAGCATCGAATATATTAGAAGAAATTATTGAGGATACAATCATTACAAGGGATGAAGAGATAAGTGCCCGAACCTATCTTGCTTTTTCATATGTAGCACGTGGAAAACGAATGGAAGCAAAGAAACAATTTATTAAAATATTAAAATTAAATGAGGACTTCTCTCTTAACCCAGAATTCGTTTCACCGAAGATCATTAAGGTTTTTAAAGAAGCAGAAAAAATGACAAAAAAACCAGATACAGAAAAAATTATAAAAATGAAGATAAAACCCCCAAGTACTGCTCAATGTCTTGTTAAAAGTTCCCTTCTTCCTGGATGGGGTCAGGTTTCACGGGGCGAAAAGAAAAAAGGTAATTT
Organism: Caldifarciminota bacterium; assembly: GCA_023127905.1. GTDB lineage: Bacteria > Hydrothermota > E44-bin80 > E44-bin80 > E44-bin80 > JAGMEZ01. The sequence goes on along the minus strand of JAGMEZ010000448.1, from coordinate 8,574 downwards.
TTTGATTGGAGCATTTACAGTATCATTGGCAGCCCTAACTCTCTCCCACCTTGCCTATCTCTCTGCAGAAAATAGTTATATGAACGCTGAAACAAAATCAGATATTGAATACCAATATTCAAGATATAACTTCACCTATAAAACAAGATATATAATGATGGAAGTCAGTCTTTTTATATGGCTTTATGCAGTTACTGATATTTTTATGACCGAACCACAAAAGGAACTTGAATGAGAAAATTGTTTTATCTTCTTATTGTTCTTTTCCTCAGCTGTGCTCCAGATGCTGAACACAAAAACCCTCATGATCCATTTAATCCTGATGCTACCGGTGAAATCAAGGGCGAGGTCATTTCATTATTTGGTTCAATTCCTTTGCAGGGTTCGATTATTCATCTTTTTCCAACTGAAAGCGAAGATACAACAGATCAAACAGGTACATTTCAATTCACAAATCTAATTCCAGGAATTTATATAATAACTGCGGAAACGGATATGTACGTTGATAAAGCTGAGACGCTACAGGTAGATGGTGGTGAAGAAAAAGAAATCCAGTTCAAATTAAATGGAAAACCTGATATTGTTGATTATTCAATATGTTCTGTCCATTCAATCAGTACCTTTGAGAAATATGAAGCAATATTTACCCTAAAATTTTTCGATCCCGATGCCTTTATAGCAGATTCAGTCGTTGCTGAATCTGAATATGAGAAATTCCTTCTCCTTTTTGAAAACGGCGATACTATAGGCACATATAAGAAAAGAAAACCATATGCAAACAAAATCATGATTGATACACTAACAGGCATTCCTTTTCATTTCTGGGTAAAGGATCTTGGAGGATCATACAGCGATACCTTAACAACGGTTTTAGTAAGGGTCATTTTTGAATCAGCTGAAATCACATTCCCTCTCCCTGGAGATACTATTACTAACGGTGACACGCTTTTATGGACTCCTCCCATCATCACCTTTAATTCATTTATTCTCATAAAGATATGGGAACGTGGAGGAACCCCAGAAAACCCAGGCTGGATAAGCGATACATTATCAGTTACTGACTCTTTGCTTGTTTTTACAGGTTCCCTTGAAAATGGTGAGTACGAAATGGCAGTGGAGGTACAGGATAATTTTGGTAACATTTCGAGAACTATCGAATGGTTTTATTTTGAGTAAAATATGAGAAAAGATTACATTGAAAAGAACATTAAAAAGGATGAGCTTTTCACCCTTTACAAAGTAAGCAAGATTCTCAATTCAATCACCGAACTGAATGCACTGCTAAAAAAAATCATGGATCTTGCAATAAAAACAACTGGAGCAGAAAGGGGTTTCCTAATGCTTAAAGAAGGAAAAGCGCTTGAAATAAAGGTTGCACGAAAAATGGACAAGAAAACAATTAAGAAACCTACAATGTTATCAAAAACAATAATGGATAAGGTTTTTTATTCAGGAAAACCTATTCTCACCAGCAATGCTCATCATGACCCAAGGTTTGCGAACTCAGAAAGTGTAATAATGTTTAGAATTCTTTCTATTCTTGCTGTACCCCTCCTCAATAAAAATAAATGTTTAGGATTATTATATGTCGACGCAATAACACAAAAGAATGTATTTAATAATAGCAGTCTTGCATACTTATCCGCTTTTGCGAACTTAGCAGGAATTGCTATTGAGAATGCAAGGTTGAAGGAGAAACTTTCAAATGAGAATGTCCGATTGAAGCTACAGGTTAGATTTTCTGGAGGATATGAAGATATAATCGGAACAAGTACTGAAATGAAGAAAGTGTTGTTCCTTGTCAGTAAAGTTATAAACAACGAAGTTCCAATCCTTATACAAGGAGAAAGTGGAACCGGTAAGGAATTAATCGCACGAACAATACACAGACTTGGGACACGAAAAGACAAGAAATTCATTGCGCAATACTGTGGAGCCCTTCCTGAAACCCTGCTTGAGAGCGAACTGTTTGGTTATAAAAAAGGAGCATTTACAGGTGCAGACCATGATAAAATCGGACTATTGGAAGAAGCAGATGGCGGAACATTCTTTCTTGACGAAATAGGAGAAGTTCAACTTCAAACGCAAACAAAACTTCTTAGATTCCTCGAGGATGGAACAATACGAATGCTTGGTAACAATGTAGAGAAGAAACTAAACGTTAGAATTATCTCTGCAACAAATAAAAATCTCGATGCGGAAGTTTCAAAAGGCAATTTTAGAGATGACCTTTACTACAGGCTAAAAGTTGTAAAGATAAGCATCCCGCCATTGAGAAAGAGAAGAGATGACATTCCTCTCCTTGTTAGCTATTTTCTCAAACAATATCCAAATTTAAAAGTTACCCGTGAAGCAATGAAAAGACTAATAGAATATCCCTGGCCAGGAAATATTAGAGAGCTTCAAAATGCAATTTCCTTTTCTGTTGTAATGGCTGGGGAAGGAAAGATACGGGTGGATGACCTTCCACCTGAAATTATTTCAAGAACACCATTTCCTCATATCAAATATGGTATGAGTATCTCAGAAATGGAAAAGGCATTAATTAAGTTAACGATTGAAAAACTTGCAGGAAACAGAAAGGAGGCAGCAAGAATTCTTGGAATCAGTCTCAGAACACTGCATACTAAAATCAAGAATTATATAATAAAAGGTTAAATAGTAACTATGAAAAGAGGAGTAACAATGCATCAGATAAAACTTAAAAATAACATTAATATAATCTTAATTACTTTCCTGATCTTTTTCACTATCTTTTACAGTATCCTAAATTCAAATAACTGGTTATCAACCCTTGGAAAAAACCCTGAATTCAAAAAGCACATCTTTGAACAGGAGAAAAAAATATTTGAGAGGGATCCACTTGCCAAAAAATACCTTTCTCAACCCTCAAAGAGAAATATACTCGGTAGAAAATTTGAGGAGAGGTTGAAAACTATGACGCCAGAAATTGCCCGGCAGATCCCTGAAACTCTGCATGTACTTGCTCTTAGAATAAACTTTCTTGAAGATTCCACATCTTTGACAACGGGCAATGGAAAGATGGTGCTTGAACCCGATACAACTTTTGGTCAGGAATACGAAAATGGTGAACGCAATCTCTGGTATGAACCGGCTCACGACTCTCTCTATTTTCATCATCAACTCGAGGCATTGCGAAATTATTACTGGGATGATACAAACCATAAACTCTGGATAGAGTGGAAAATAGTGCCAGAGCAAAAAGATTCTTCATACACAGTTCCTCATAAGATGACTTACTATGGTGACCCGTATAATTTCGTAAGTGGTCTTTTTAATCTACTAAAGGATGCAATTGCAGTTTCCGATACTGATTCTCAGGCGGACATTGATTTTTCTGATTTTGACTCATATATAATTTTTCATGCGGGTAGTATGTGGCAGACGGATTGGGGCAATAGTCCATATGACCTTGCTGCAGTCTTTATAGGAGGAGCTGAATATTTCTTTGGTGAACCTATCTTTGCAAATAACAGAACAGATACTATATCTGATGCGGTAATCTATTGCGAAACTGCAAAACAGGATGGTTTTGCAGCATTCATACAAGGAGGACTTGCTCATGAATTCGGACATCAGATAGGGTTACCCGACCTTTATGATACATCTGGAAAAACAATGGGCGCTGGTGGCTGGGCATTAATGGGTACGGGGAATTGGAACCTTGATGGACTTGTCCCCCCTCATACCTCCTCTTGGGAAGCAACATTTGAATATTTTGTCCATCCCCATTCTGCTCCCAATGACAGACTCAGGTTCATAGAACCTGTTACTGTCGATCACGATACAACCGGGATAAAAGTTTCATATCTTGGTATCGAAGATACAACGGTTAATGAAGTTATAAAAATACCTATAAATGCAAACGAATACTTCCTCGTTGCCAACAGGTACACATTTATGAACCCGGATACAACCCACTCTTTTCCTCCCGATACATTCAATGGGGTAGTTATCGACTCAAATGGCTTCAGGGTATGGAAACAGGCTGTACTGGTTAAAGTAGACGACTATGATATCTCCCTTCCTCCTGAGGCAAATAGTGGTGGACTCGAAATCTGGCACATCGACGAAAAAAAGATTGCTCTCGGCTTTAATGATTCAACAAACGCAGTTAATGCAGGAAGCCCTAAAGGCATAGATATGGAGGAAGCTGACGGCATTCAGGACTTTGAGAAACCTTTCTGGGATGTATACAATCTTAATGCAACATTTTATGGAACACCGAACGATGTATTCTATGAGGGTAATACAAATAATGAATTCACTGACCATACAATACCAAATACTGATGATAATTCTTACTGTAAAACCCATCTTAAAATCTATAATATATCTGAACCTGGTGAAATAATGACATTTGATGTTAAATATGAATGGGGACAGGAAGGTTTCCCTATCTTCCATAAGGACGGATTCGATGTTAATTCACCTATTGTTTACGATATTGACAACAATGGTGAAAAAGAGATTATCATAGGCTCAGTAGGATATAAAGATACTGTTGATACAATTGCTGGAAGATTGCTCATATTCAATAGCGATGGATCCACATACACAGCTGACCCAGAAGGTGTTGTAGCAGAGTTTATAAGTGGAGCATACTGGTACTATACATATTCCACTGTTGGACTTGGTGATGTAAACGGAGACGGGCATACAGACATCATTTCAGCTGCAACGAATGGAATGATCTATGTATGGAGGGCTGATAGTATCATTGGAAATGGAATACAGCTTCTCGATACATACCAGACCAATGGCGGAATCATTACAACTCCCCTTATCGCTGATATCGATGAAGATGGGATAGAGGACATTGTGATAGGGTCTGATGATATGCGTATCTATGCATTAAAATTTCAGAATGACACACTGAGTCTAATCCCCGGCTTCCCGGTTATGCTTGGACACTGGATATGGTCTACTCCACTCCTCATTAATGATCATCTCTATGTTTTTACAAATGATGGACAGTTATACAAAATAAGTACAGATGGAGAGATTATCTGGAAGAAACTATCTGAGAGCCTCAGTTTTACAGCTTCGTCACCTGTTGCAGGAGATATGGACAGGGATGGTACGTTCGAGATAGTAGTCACTAGCGGACAAGGAGAAATCACTTGCATCGACGAAGGTGGAAATATTGAATGGCAGAAGAATATTAAAGACACAACATTCTTTTCAACACCTGCAATTTCAGACCTCGATGGAGATGGTTTTCTTGATGTTGTTATAGCTGCAGGAACAAGATTGTACGCCTTCGATAAAAATGGAGCGCTTCTAAACGGTTTTCCAATAGATTCAGGTGACTCACTCAGCTTTCAGTCATCCATTACACTCGCCGATGTCGATGACGATGATATGGTAGATATTCTCATCGGTTCACTCAACAACAGAATATATGGTTTCAATTATAGAGGAGAAAAACTTGCAGGCTTCCCTCTCTCTTGCGGTGGGAGTGCTTATTCAACTCCCTGCATAGTAAACCTTGATGACGATACTAACATTGAAATTGTTGCAGCTGCCGATAACTCGGGAATATATGCATGGGATATACCAGCACAATATTCCGAAGAGAATGTCACCTGGCCATTTCTGAGAAGGGATATTAAACATAATGCCGTGTATCCCGATTCCCTACTTCCAGAGAACACTCGGGTATTACAAAACATAATTTCCGAAAATAGTTTCTATATATATCCAAATCCCATAATTGGAAATACTGGAACCATTCGCTATGAACTTGGTGAGAATATAGATAGAGTATCGTTAAAAATATACAATGTTGCAGGTAACATTTTGAAGGAATTTGATGGAAAAAAGGACCAGGGATACAATGATAACAATGTAAATCTATGGGATATTGCCCCTGGTGTTTACATATGTCAGGTTATCGCCCAAAGGGGTACAGAACGAATTGTTTATAATAAAAAATTTGCTATCATAAAATAAAGGAGACACTATGAAAAAAACAGTCACATCACTGCTTATTCTTTTTATTGCATTTTCTCTTTTTTCAAAAGAGGTTGAAGAATTAGAGAACACTTATGTAGGCAGTGTTCTCAAACGACCACAAAAAAAATCGATGCCAAAAGCTATGATGTACTCAATAATGCTTCCAGGTTTGGGGGACTTTTATGCTGGCAACAAAGGAACAGGAAAGGTTCTTCTTGGTACTGAGGTTGCAATATGGCTTGGATATCTCGGTCTTCAGTATTATGGTAATATCCAGAAAGATAATTATATGTTGTATTCCCATGAAAATGCTGGTACAAACCTGACATCCAAGTCAGAAGATTATTACGATGCAGCTGAGCTTTACAGGACAAACGAGGAATACAACGAATATATAAGAGAAGATGCTCGACTTCTCTATCCAGACGATCCCGATTTACAAAATCAGTACGTTCAGCAGAATGGTTATTTTGGAACAAACGCATGGGAATGGAAGGAAAATGATTCTTTTAAGAAATACAGAAAAATGAGGATTTCAACAAGGGAAACGTTCCAGAGAGCAACCTTTATGTCTGGTTTCGCAATTCTGAATCGATTAATCGCTGCTATCACCTCGTCAAGGAATGCTCGAAATTACAATAAAAAAATTGAAGAAATGAAATGGGGAATTCACATTAAACCCGATGGTTTTGGTTTCACATACAAATTTTAATCTATCCCCTATATCTATCATCTGACTTCTGAGAAATTATGGAATTTTTAGATAAAATTGGATACGCGGTATGCCATCAATTGCCTGAGAGAAGCATATTCATAGAAGGTAAACAATTACCTGTTTGCGCCCGTGATACCGGTATTTATATAGGTTCTCTAATTTCTTTCCTTTTTATTCTTCTTTCAAGAAAAAGAAGAAATGCGATTCCCGTTCGGTATATCTCTTTTACATTCGTATTTTTCTTTATTCTCATGGGAATTGACGCATTCACCTCATATCTCGGAATCAGGATAACTACAAACAGCATAAGACTCATAACAGGGCTTCTTACAGGAATTTCTCTTCCATTTTTTATATATCCTATCATTATTGATAATATCTTCGAATCACCAGAGGAAAACCATATTATTAAAACCCCTTACGAAATAATATTACTGCTTTTACTGGTTGTATCATCTTATCTATTAATATTTCACTTCAACACAAAACTATACTATCCAATTGCATTTGCATCCGTTGCAGGTATAGGAATACTACACTACTTACTACTCTGTACACTAATAAGCCTCTTTGTACTCTATGCAAATATAAAAAACACCATAAAAAAGTCATTACTTATCTTTCCACCAGCTCTCATTCTGTTTTTAATTGAGTTCTTTATACTCACAAAATTGCATAACCTTGTTAACAAGTGAGAAGTTGAATGAATTTGTAATCTGCGTAATTTAAATTTTTGACTGGTCATAATTTCTTGAAAGGAGGTGATCTAATGGGAGAAGAAGAAAAAAAAATTGAGGAGCCAACCGAACCCACACCATCTGGCGGTGATGTTTCCGGCGGACTTAAAGCACTCTTCATTATTCTTGCTATACTATTCCCCCTTATTGGTGTTATTCTTGGTATCGTTTGGATAACAAAAAAGACAAAAGAAGAGAAGGCACTCGGAAAGCTTACACTTATTATAGGGATAATAATGATTGTTTTATGGTGTATCTGCTCGTTGGTGGCTATGTTTGGATTTGGCATCATTGGCAGTATGGGTGACTACAGTATACTGTTACCCCTTATATCAGTCGCTTAACAGCGTAGTGATACATCATATCGGGTAGGTTTGTAAATCTTCAAGCCTACCCGATATAACACAATTCTTCTCTTTAATTCTCCCCGATAAAGGGGTAGAAAATCAAGGAATGAAGGGATTGTATTCACCCATTTTAATATCATGAAGCAGATAATTAAACACAAATGGAACGTTAGCCTAAATGAAGCTAAGGAAATTCAATGCTTTTTGAAGGAAAGATTACGGATACAACCACTCAAAAAAAAGATACATACAGTTTGTGGCATCGATACAGCCTTTGATAATAGAAATTTTAAATGCTTCACTGCAGCAGTCCTCCTTTCATATCCTGAGATGGAAACCCTTGAAGAACTCTATATTATAGACAAATTCACATTTCCATATATCCCCGGTTATTTAACTTTCAGGGAGGGTCCATCGATAATAAAAGCGCTAAAACGACTTAAAACTAAACCAGATATTCTTATGTTCGATGGACAGGGTATCGCACATCCAATTCAGATGGGAATTGCATCACATATTGGCATTCTTTTTGACATCCCATCCATAGGATGCGCAAAATCAAGATTATATGGTAAATTTAATGAGATGGGCAAAGAAATGGGAGACTTTTCATTTCTTTTCGATAAAATAAACAGAAAGATAGGCACAGTTCTACGAACCCGGAAATCTGTAAAACCTGTTTTTGTATCACCAGGACATCTTATTGATATAAAAAACTCAATGAAACTTGTACTGTCTTCTGCAATAAAATACAGACTTCCAGAACCCACCAGGCTCGCAGACAAACTATCTAAAA
>JAGMEZ010000447.1 GCA_023127905.1 Caldifarciminota bacterium | reverse complement strand
TCTTAGTAGCTAACCTATTTTCTCAGGGTCCAAACACCCTATGGACAAGGACTTATGGAGGAGAGCATGATGATTGTTGTTATTCAGTGATAGAAACTACTGGAGGTAAATACGTACTCGCAGGATGGACACGTTCTTTTGGAGCTGGTGGAAAAGATGTATATCTTCTGAAAATTGATGTAAATGGTGACACAGTATGGACCAGGACGTATGGTGGTGTGAATGATGATGAAGGAAGATATGTTCAAGAAACTTCAGATAGTGGTTACATTATTGCAGGCTCGACTGAATCATTTGGAGCAGGTGCTTCAGATATGTATCTGATTAAAACATATGCAAATGGTGATACCAACTGGACAACCACCTGTGGAATGTTATATTCTGAATATGGTTATTCAGTTAAGGAGACCTCTGATAGCGGATATATTGTTACAGGTAGAATATCTTCGTTTAGTGTAGGAGGTTTTGATGTTTTTCTTGTAAAATTAGATGAAGATGGTAACATGTTGTGGGCAAAATTTATTGGTGATATTGGATGGGATGTTGGTTATTCAATAGAAGGAACATCTGATGGTGGTTACATCATTGCAGGATGTACGATGTTATATGGAGAAGGTTGGGATGTTTATCTTATCAAAACGTATGCGGATGGTGATACCTCCTGGACAAAGACTTACGGAGGAGCAAACTGGGATGTAGGATATTCAGTCCAGGAGACTTCTGATGGTGGGTATATTTTTGCAGGGTTAACAGAGTCTTTTGGAGCAGGTAATTTCGATATTTATTTATTAAAAGTTGATTCGTTAGGTAATACCCTCTGGACAAGAACACATGGAGATGTTGGTTGGGATGAAGGATATTCAGTTCAACAAATTTCAGATGGTGGATATATCCTTGTTGGAGTGACTGAGTCGTTAGGCGAAGGAGATTTTGACATTTATTTCAGCAGGACGTATCCAAATGGTTATGCACTGTGGACAGAAATTTACGGGGGTGATGAACACGATGTTGGCTACTCGGTTAAGGAGACATCTGATAGCGGATACATAATAGTAGGAAAAACAAAATCGTTTGGTTCAGGTCTTTATGATGTTTATCTTATAAAGACACAACCCGATCTTGGAATTGAAGAGGGAAAGAAAGACCATAGACCTAAGACCACAGACATAAGACTTTTTTGTTATCCCAACCCCTTCACTACAGAGGTTAGTATCAAGTGTTCAGGGATTAGTGAAAGACAAAAATTTACTATAGAGATTTATGATGTTAGTGGGCGATTAGTAAAGGACATTTCTCTGCCTACTACCTACTACCTACTTCCTACTGTAATTACGTGGGATGGAAGTGATAATTATGGAAAACGGGTTTCTGTGGGAATATATTTCATAAAGGTAAAATATGGAGAGTATGTGACTTCCAGTAAATTGTTGAAAATAAAGTAGATATTTTCAAAAACCTAAAAAAATGGAGGAAGAATGAAATATGAAAATGATTTTAAGTTTCTTATTATAGTGTTTACAGCATGCTTAATTATATTTGTTTCTCTTACAAAAGTTCTCTCGTACAAAAAGATGAGCTCGGTAGTTGAGACTCACGAACTTGAAAAGATAGAAATTAACCAGGTTGAAATTTACATAAACAACTACGGACAATACGGACAGAGCCCCGCACATACTTCAGGATGTTGGTGGCCTAAAGGAAGCGCAAACGCATATATATTTGGAGCAGGTCTCTGGGTAGCCGGCGTTCAGGGAACCGATTCCATTGTTGTCAACGGATACAATACCGAGGGATGGGGAGACGAATTCATGCCAGGTCCATGGGAACACAATCAGGACCATCTTATTGACCCCCAGAGTCATCCTGAAGACAGGCTTTATGTAAGTACAGTTCCAGAAGATTTTGCTATTTGGCCACTTGTTGACAGTATAGGTAATAAGATCGTAATTGGAGACCAGGATACCTGGTGCCTATTCAACAGCCATGAAAAAACCAGACAGGTTCTCCCTGACACTGTAACGTTGCCACTTACCGTTACACGGAGTACATTTGCCTGGAATCGTGGTTTACTTGAAAATATGCTATTTTTTGAATACATCATAGAGAATACAGATACTGCGAGTACGGATACAATTTTCGATATGTATGTGGGTTTTGGCAACGACCTTGATATAGGAAATGCAACTGATGACCTTGTTGGACTTGAGAGACTTGGTGGGCAGTGGAGCCTTGGTTACACACTCTCACTTACTCAGGAAGCAGGCTGGGATGCTTTGCCTCCTTATTATATTGGTTACAGGTTTCTTCAGGGTCCAGTTGCTGATGATACTATAAAAGTAGGGCAGGATCCAATGAACCCTGATACGATAATCCAACCAGGAGAAAGGATTCCTCTGACTGCATTTAAGAAATTTACAATATCTGTAGAACCCGGCAATGACCATGAGAGATACCTTGTAATGGCTGGATATGATTTTACTGTTACTCCACCAGTTTATAATCCCTTTGGGGATAGTATCGATACAGACCCTTCTGATAAGAGGATGGCAATGTCTTCAGGACCTTTTATACTTGCCCCTGGTGAAGCAGATACTGTTGTGATTGTAATGATGTTTTCAAATGGTAACACAGGGGGACTTCTTTATCTGAAACAGGAAGCTGATGTAGCCAAACGATTCTATGGACTGAAGTAAGCATTACCTGAACCACCCGCTTCTCTTCTTTCAATTACTACTCTTACAACGTGCTTATAAAAAGGGGGACAGCGACCTTTTTCTGGAAGATATTCAGTGACGGTAAGAGGGGATAGGGGAGGGAGTCATTTCTTTTCAAATTTTTCTAATAACTTATTTAACTCATCTGGAGTTATCTTGCCGACTTTTTGAGAGAGAGTTTTGAGTGGGTAATTGTCAAATAGTAATTTCATTTCATGTTTCACCCTTGTCTTGTTTTACTACACTAATAATCTCAATCAGGATTGCTTTTTATTATCAATGTGCAATGTGGAGTCGCAATGTGGAGTAAGGCGGTGAAATAGGATTTAGGAGAATCCAATTTAGGATTAATAACTTAGGCATTCTTTCAAATAAATCAATTGACAAATCCTTAATTCTGATATATATAGTAAG
>JAGMEZ010000446.1 GCA_023127905.1 Caldifarciminota bacterium | reverse complement strand
TGCCTGTTCAAATGCTCGATATACAGAATCTGATAATTGTGGGGGTATGTACACATTCAGAACTTCCTATGGACTTGGGGCACTTGGTTCCACGAAAACAGGTAGTATGCTTGAATTCCAATACTTCTATAGTCCACTGTCGCAAGGTAAATGTATGGGAGATGCTTTCAAGGATTGGTTTGCAATAATGGCTGAAGCGTGGGGTGATACTTCGCGGTCATGGTTTTACGGTATGGCTCTTATTGGTGATCCTACACTGATTGTAAAAGATTCAATATCAGTTGTTGCCGAGGCACCTTCAGAAAAAATAAGCGAATCTTATATTTCCATTTTTCCGAACCCTGCATCTCATTACGTAGAGTTCAAACTTAGTAGAAATAACAGAATGCCTGTAGAGTTAACAATTTATGGAGTTGATGGTAGAATAGTATGGCAGGAGAGGAAAGAGAGTACTTCTCTCATCAGATGGGATTGCAGCGATGTTCCTGCAGGTATTTATTTCTGCAATTTAATTACACCAGATAAAAGCATTTCAGATAAAGTCATTGTTCTGAAATAAATGCGAAGATAGAAGAGAAATTACTTTATGGGATTTACGATGTAGGATGTATGTATAAGTTACAGGTGGAAAGTTGCAAGTAACAAGTTAAAAGTTTTTAAAATTCCTTTATCAAGCGGTTGGCAACAACAAGTCTCTGGATCTGATTTGTGCCTTCGAATATCTGTGTTATCTTTGCATCACGCATCATCTTCTCAACAGGATAATCCTTCATATAACCGTATCCTCCGAAGATCTGAACTGCATCTGTTGTGACCTTCATTGCAACATCGGATGCATAAAGTTTTGCCATTGCGGATTCCTTGCTATAATTTTTTGCCCCTGAATCTATGTATCGTGCAACGGAGTAAACGAGCGATTTTGCCGCTTCTATCTCTGTTGCCATATCAGCAAGCATTATCTGAACTGCCTGAAAACTGGAAATAGATTGACCGAACTGAAAACGTTCCTTTGCATACTTTACCGCTTCCATAAGCGCTCCTTCAGCAATACCAAGTGCAAGTGCGCCAACCCCTGTTCTTGTAAGGTCGAATGTTCTCATTGCAATAAGAAAACCTTTCCCTTCCTTTCCAATGAGATTTTCCTTTTGAACACGTACATTCTCGAAAATTAGTTCTGTTGTAGAAGAAGCCCGTATACCGAGTTTATTCTCCTTTTTCCCAAATGAGAAACCTTCAGTTCCCTTCTCAACAATAAAAGCGGAAAGACCTCTTGCCCCTCTCTTCGGGTTTGTAGCTGCAATAACAGAGTATATTTCTGCCTCTCCACCGTTTGTGATCCACTGTTTGGTTCCGTTCAGGATATAGTAGTCGCCATCCTTTACAGCAGTTGTTTTTATTCCCCCAACATCAGAACCAGCTCCTGATTCTGTGAGACCAAACGCTGCAAGTTTTTCTCCCGAAGCAATTTGAGGAAGATATTTCTTTTTCTGTTCATCACTTCCAAAAAGCACTATTGGTTCAGTTCCGAGTGCACTTGAAGCATAAGATGCTGCAACACCAGCACAGACTTTGGCAATCTCTTCTGTGACAATACAGAGGTCAAAATTTCCCATTCCTGCTCCATCGTATTCTTCTGGTATGAATATTCTAAAAAGGTCTGCCTTTGCCATTTCCTTTATGATTTCCAAGGGGAATTCTTCCTTCTCATCCAGTTCCTGTCTTACAGGAAGTATTTTATCTTTTGCAATATCCTGAACAACCTTTAAAATCATTTTCTGTTCATCATTTAAAAAGTAATCCATCCTTCCTCCTTTTAATTTCAGCACATATTTACAGAAATCCAAAAACCAAAATTGCTACATAATTGATATCCTTCAAGATTGAAATGACTAACTGCGAATGATTAAAATTAATGATCAATAAAAAAATATCGTTTTTTTAGTTGCCTTATTTATCTTAGATTTTATATCATAATAGCTTGGAAATGTCAAGATTGAAAAGATAATATTAAGATTTTGATAAATTCAGGCTGAAAACTACAAGAGAGACCAAATTATTATGAATTCAGAATCTAAGGTTTGAGGAATATGATTTAGAGTTTCTTTATCTTGACAAAGTGAGTCTATTTTGTTATATTTTAGCGATGAGGACAAAGAAACAAAGAAGAATCATTCCAGGAAATAAAAAGATAACAATATCTATTCTTTTAGTACTCCTTGGCTTTTCCTCATTGTCCTCTTCAATTGTAGGATGGGCAGGGATTAATAATATTTCAAGAACTATTGATACAGATAGAATTGAGTTTAAAAATTATGAGATAGAAAATAGAGCAGACATTGAAGTAAATAAATGTTTTAAAGGATATAGTATTGGTTTAGGTTATGGAAGAATTAAGCCAGTGGTAGTAAATGAATTTATTTTTAGAGGAGCATTGAAAGAGGAGAATGAATTCAATCTTGGCATAGAGGTAAATTATTCAAAAAATGAAACAGGTTTTTCTCTATTGGGATCACAATATATTTTCTTAAATAAGGTTCCTATTTTGCTTGAGGGTGAGATAGCATTCTTCAAGGATTATGGAAGGTTTAGTCCAGGATTAAAATATTACCATTCGAAAAAAGGGTATATAGGATTTTTATCAGGTTTCATTGATATAAAGGATAACAAAATTAAGAAGATGGTGGGTTTAGAAATCTTTCATTTGATTAATAAGAAATGCGAAATACTAACTAAAATTAATTACTCAACAAAGAATGGGTATGAACTATTATTTGAACCCCGTTTCAGGGCAGGGAATCTGTTTTTTATTACATTTGAAGGATATATTGCAAAAAGAAATAATTCTGCTTTTGGCATATCGTTAGTATATTCTCCTTTGGAAGAAGAAAAAAAAGTCGTCAAGAAACCTGTTGTTATTGAAAAACCAAAAGAGAAACCAGAGGAAAAACCGGAAGAGAAACAAGAAAAACCGATAAAAGAAAATAAAAAAGAAATAGAAAAACCTATTGAGGAAAAACCAGAAGAGATTCAGAAAAGCCCTGAAGAATTGAAAAATATGCTTAATGATATTGTTAATGGTCCATATACAAATGGGATTAATTTCTACTGTGAGGACAAATTTGAAGAAGCAATAGAAGAGTGGGAAACAGCTTTGGGATTATTGAGAGATAAATCATTTGCAAATTATAAAGAGGTTTTAGAATATATTGAAAGGTGCCATAGAAATATTGAAAATGCTAAAAATAAACTTAAAATTATTCGGAAAGAATGAAGATAAAGTTAGTTATTCCAAGTGATCTACAATACCTTCGCATAATTAGGAATTTAGTAAAGGATATAATTTCCGGGGAAAACTTTATGCAAAATACAATTACTCAGATAATATTAGCAATTGATGAAGCCTGTACAAATGTGGTTGAACATTCTTATAAAATGGACAATTCAAAAAAATTGACAATTTCATTTTATTGTGATAAGGAAAAGGCTACGTTTGTTATTGTTGACAGCGGTATTGGAATGAAGAATTTAAAAACAAAGAAACTTGATCTTAAAAAATACGTTGAACAGAAAAAAGAAGGTGGATTGGGCAGGTATATAATAGAGAATGTAATGGATGAAGTTAAATATACTAAAGGTTCTAAAAATAATCGACTCAAATTAATAAAATATTATGATAAGAGTAGGTAGTGGGAAAAGAAGTATGAAAAAATATGAAAGAAACCACAGAGGTCACAGAG
>JAGMEZ010000445.1 GCA_023127905.1 Caldifarciminota bacterium | reverse complement strand
GAAAATAATATGGAGAAGATTATTCTTGAGATGGCACCCAAAATTGCCATTTACACGCCAACAAATAAGGAGCCCTGGGACGATGCAGTGACTCTGGCATTAGAATATGCAAAAATTTCATATGAAAAGGTATGGGATGAGGAAGTTTTAGAAGGAGAGTTGTTAAAATACGACTGGCTTCATTTACACCATGAGGATTTTACAGGGCAATTCGGGAAATTCTACGGTATATACAGAAATGCAGAATGGTATAAGGAAGAGGTAAAAACCAGTGAGGAAGTAGCGGAGAAACTTGGTTTTGAAAAAGTGTGGCATCTTAAGCATACAGTTGCAGGTAGAATAAAGCAGTATATAGCGAAGGGTGGATTTCTATTTGCAATGTGCTCTGCTCCTATTACCCTTGATATTGCCCTTGCTACAATGGAAGTTGATATTGTTGATATTCCCTTAGACGGTGATCCCATTGATAAACATTATAAGGATAAAATGGATTTTACAAAAACACTTGCATTTGAGAATTTTGATCTCGAAATAAACCCCATGGTTTATGAACATTCAGATGTTGATGTTACAAAAGAAGCCCAGGGGAGGGGTGAGGATACGTATTTCTCACTCTTCGAATTTTCTGCAAAATATGACCCTGTACCTACGATGCTTACTCAGAATCACTCTGCGTTAGTTAAGGAATTTCTCGGACAGGATTGTGGTTTTAGAAGAGAAAAGGTAAAAAAATCAGCTGTAATAATGGGGGAAGTGACTGGTACAGAAGAAACAAAATACATTCATGGAAATTATGGAGATGGAACTTTTACTTTTTTAGGAGGTCATGACCCAGAAGATTATGCACATTATGTTGGAGAACCTCCCACCCGACTTGAATTACATAAAAATTCGCCCGGTTACAGATTAATACTGAACAATGTACTTTTCCCTGCAGCTAAGAAAAAGAAGCTTAAAACATAGCAATAAGCGCAGCAAGGATTGAAAGCACTCCTATTGGTAGTTCAAAGACTGTAATGATTACAGAAACCTTCTCTATTGAAACTTCTGCCTTTGGGATAAGTCTAAAAAGGCTGAATAGTAAAGTAGCTCCGGCAACAAGTGCCATTAAGGCACCGAAAATATATCTCCCGCCCATGTCAAATGAAGAAAGTCCAACGAGGAATACAACGATACCAACAGGGACTTTAATTGCGCTCAAATATTTGATTCCTTCTTCCATTTGTGGAATTTTAGAGAAAATGCCCATTATGAGTATGAGACCTCCAAAAAGTAACCATTCCATTTTTCCTCCTTTTATACTATTTTATTTTAAAAATTTAATAGCAATTATAATCTCTGTTAAATCATATATCACAAACTTTCTTGATTGTCAATCAATATATCCCAGATTCTGCAGCCTTTTTTTAATTTCTTCTTCCTCTTCACTTTCATAGACATCTGAGTAACCCAATTCCTCAAACTTTTGTATTATTTCATCAATTTTATTAACGTCTGTTATTTTCACATCAGGAAAGTCGGATGCTTCAAATAATTTTTCTACGTCAGGGAAAAGTGATTCATTATCTTTTTGTTTACATATTTCGTTTGATACATCAAGGAAAACCTCAAAAAAGTTTTCATTCTTCTCTCTGAATGTTTGAACAAATTCCTTTTTTGGGGCTGTAGTTGTGATTATAACATTAAGTCCTGCCTTTGTAAGAATTCCAATAAGATTATTTAATCTCTCGATCATCTTCCCCCAATTCTCCTGCGAATATTCAATCTCTGGGTAAAGTAATTTTCTCAGATTTTCCTGATCAGTTATAATTAGTGAGATTTCTCTTTTTTCAAATTCTTCTTTTAACTTTTCAGCAACTTTAGTCTTTCCCGAAAAGGGCAATCCCCTGATAAGTATAACCATCCCTTTCATAATGTTCCTCCTAAAGAGTAAAATTTATACATTTTGTCACTACTTAATTACTTTTCCTTTTGCCGAGGATAAGTAGCGTTGGGGCTTGTCCCCAACCCTTGCCTTGTCACTACTTAATTACTTTTCCTTCCATATCGTGTGGAGGTGAAATGTAGAAATACATTAAAATCGTTGGTGCAACATCCTTGATATTAAGGTTGTCCAATTTTTTTCCTCCGTTTCCATTCTTTAACACAAAAACACCGTCGTAATCGTGCATTGCATCATCAGGTCCTGTATCGTTCTCATCTGTTAGGTATTTATTGTATCCAACACTTGAGACAGACCTGTAATAGAGATCGCCAAAGAACGCCATTAAGTCCGGCGGGTTTCCTCTTACCTCGGGATAGAGTCCGTCTGGTCTTGTTATAACTGTTTCCTTAGGAGCATCTGAAAATATTCCGTTTTTTATATCCTCGAGTACCTTTCCGAAATCATTCCTATCGACTGTTCCGAATCGTTCACGACCTTTCAGGTTAATGAATATACGTCCATAGTAGCCTCCCCATCCCCAGGCTTTTGTGTTTTTCCAATCTATATCAAGTTTTGAAAACTGTTGAGGTTTATCTGGATATGATTTAAGTTTCAGATACCCATTTTTTAAGAACCATTCATTGATTGCAAAGCAACCATCCATTCTTTTTGCACCGTGGTCGGAGACAATCATAATCCCAGTTTCTTCAGGAACAACATCGAGTATTTCACCAATCTTATTATCGATAAGACGGTAATAATCAAAAATTACATCGGAATATGGGCTGTCAGGTGTGTACTTACTGTGTGTTGGATCAAGATATTTCCAGAATGCATGATGCATCCTATCGGTTCCCATCTCCACGACCATAGCGAAATCCCATTCGTTTTCGCTTAAAAGAAATTTAAAAAGCTTAAATCTCTTTTCTGTCATATCAAGGATTTGTTTTTTAACGTAATCTTTTTTATCTGTTCTGAAATCCTTTACATCAACCTTATAGTCACCGATTTTTGTTTTTATATCTTGCTTCAGCTCCCTTGGAAATGTATATTCAGTATCTGTAGATGGAGTCATAAATCCGCTCACAAGGATACCATTTATCTCGTACGGAGGGTATGTTTGGGGAACGCCAAGAATGATTACCTTTTTTTGGAATTCTCCAAGGATTTCCCAAACCTTTCGTTCCCTGATAGTCCGAGAATTTGCGATCTGGATGTCGTTGTATGAATATCCTTTTCTTGATCGGAAGCCGTAACATCCGAGCCTCCCTGGATTTTTTGATGTGAGCATAGACATCCACGCAGGTATTGTGATTGGAGGCATAATGGTTCGTAAAGGTCCATAAATAGAAGTGTCGATTATACTTTTCATCACAGGAAGTTTATCTTTCCATTTTTCAAAGAGCAATGAAGGTGGAACACAGTCAAGCCCAAAAACAATCAGTTTTTTTCTCATCTTACTCCTCTATTATGATCAATTTTTCCCCAAGCATTTTCTTCAATGCTTCGATATTATAGCTTGATAGAACTTGCGAGAGCAAGGGTCTTTTAGGTCTTGAAGTTACAATAATCTCAACTTTCTCCTCTTCACAAGCCTTTATGATCTCATCCACAAATCTGCCCTCCCGTAGTATCTTTTTCATAGAGAGATTTTTCTCTTTTACAAGTTTTTCTACCCGCTTGAGTTCTGAATATGCACGTTTCTTGTACTCAGAAAGAATTGTTGTTTTTAGATCATCAGTAGGTTTTGGCCCAAGAAAACCTATATACATAAGGAGGGAAGAGACTGATTCCGGTATCTCTTCGTCAAGTACAAAAACAACAATAAGTTCGTATCCCTCTTTTTCTGCCTTTGATAGTGCATATGTGACTGATTCGGAAGAGAAGCTTATATTTGATAAAACAAGCATTAACTTTTTCATGGTTTTAATCCGATCAAGGGCCAGAAGAACCTGACCATAAAGTTAAAGATTAAAAGCGAGATAATATTTAAAAAGATTCCTAATTTGAGAGAATCTTTTATTCGATAGTAACCCGATGAATAAGCAATTGCATTCGCTGGTGTGCTTATAGGGAGACAGAAAGCAAGACCTGACGGTACTGCTACTGCAAAAGTGGTGATTATAGGATTTATTCCAAAACCTCTTCCCAGACTGAATGCAACAGGAAGAATACAGGCAACAGCCGCAACATTACTCATTCCTTCCGTTAAGAAAATACTTACTATACTAATCGTGAATATGAAAAGGTAGGGGGAGAGTATCCTATCGCCAATAATAGAGTGTGCTAACCAGGCTGCAGCACCGGTTATTTCAAGTGCTGAGCCAAGAGCAATTGCCCCACCATACATAAGGATGATACCCCAGTTAATATAATTCTCAATGTCTTTCCACGTTATTATCTTAAAAATGAAGAGAAGAAGGCTTCCAAGCAATGCTATTACAGCGAGTCCGAGGAGCTCTGACAGGAATATCCAGGAAAGTATAGTTACAATCATAATTATTGCGGTTCCTTTTTCTGCACTTCCCATTTTACCCATCTCTTTTATTTTGACAGTTAATGTTCTTTTAGCTTTCGATACATCAGGTATATCTATTTTAAATGTAGTTTTCATAAGAATCCAAACAATGGCAAGAGTAATAATAACAATTGGTACCACCGCAAGCATCCATCTGGCAAAGGAGATAGTCATATTATAGTTTTCATAGAGCATTCCAACGGCAAGTGGATTACGCGCACCACCAAGAAATGTTGCAACGCCACCGATGATGGAACCCCAGGCAATGGCAAGGAAAAGGATTTTTCCGTAATTTTCTTTTAGCGGTGTCAGTTTTAATCCGCCTGCAATTTCAAGAACGACCGGTAACATTAGTGCAGCAACAGCATGTTCCGGCATCCAGAAGGCAAGGAATGCCGATATGAGAAAGATGCCAGTGAAAAGAGATACAGGACTTCTATCAAGACCACGTAAGAAATGGAGAGAAAACCGTGTGGATAGTTTTGTTTTCATCATTGCTGCAGCCAAAATAAATGCTCCAAGTATGAAAAAAACAGCATTGCTGCCAAAGAGTGAAAAAACGGTTTTTACAGGTAAGACTTTAAATAAGGAGAGGAGAGCAAATACGGAAATCCCCGTGACAGGAAGTGGGAGTGCTCCGCTAATCCACATCGTAACAGCAAAAACAAAGATGGATAGTGCATTCTGCCCCTGCCTTGAGAGTCCATCTGGTGTTTTCATAAGGAGAATGAGAATACTCAACAAAAGGCCAAGGAAAAATAATATAATTTTAATTTTTCTCATACCCTTTTCTACACTTAAAAATTAGGATTGTCAAGGGAAAATGAAACAATTGAGGTTTTGGAAGCGAAACAAGATGCCTCGCCTATTGTTTATAGTCACACTGGCTGGAAGATAGGTCTGTTTTAATGTTGATGATTTGAGAAAAGGAAGAAGTTTGGGCGGGACAATTGTCCCGCCCTTTAGTTTATTTTATTACCATGCACTTTCGGGATATAGAGAAGTCCCGAGAATTCAGCCGTATGAAGTATATTCCTGTTTTTAATTCAGTGCCATTTATTTTCAGGGTGTAGTATCCCGGTTCTTGATTTGTATTAACAAGTCTATTTATACATCTTCCCGTAACATCATAAAGTGAAATATTTACATGAGATGCTTTCGGAAGTGCATACTTAAATATAGTTTTTTCGGAAAACGGATTGGGATAGTTCTGGGATAATGAATAGAACTTTGGTAGATTCAATCCACCTATTAGTTCTTCTTTAACTCCAACAGATATTCCGAAGAACTGCATTATTGAAGCCGCAAGTGTCTCTTTTGTCGATGGCGGCGAACCATCAACCAATCCAGCAAACTCAAAGGATGTCCCGACTGTTTTGTGCGTTCCCGCATCGTATGCCACTCCACAATCGTATACTGGTGATGAATTACGGAAAATAAGAGAGGCACTTCCTTGCGGACTGATATGATCAATGTAGCTGTTTTCGCCACTGTAACTGAAAG
>JAGMEZ010000444.1 GCA_023127905.1 Caldifarciminota bacterium | reverse complement strand
CACTTATATGGTCTATATAGCTGTTCTCTCCTGTGTAAGAAAAACTCATCCCTTGAGTAAATGTACCACTCTGACCATTAACAGTCGCAAGATCACCAGATCCTACATCAGTTGCATTTATCCCAAACAGAGGTCCAAAATCATAACCATCTCCATAGACTGGATCATAAAACCAGACATTCCCTCCCTCAAGATACATCCTACCACCATTATTAACAAAATTGACAAGTGCTGTAGCCTCAAGACTACCATCATTAATTACATTGTTATTGTTAAAAATACCCGTACATACAAATATTGCCATATATTTATTAAGATCTGATATAGGAAGTGTGGTATCATTACAATACTCACCCACAAAACCACAAGCCTGAAGTGCTGTATCTATTACTGGACCACTCGATTGATTAGGATCATAATCCCATATGAGATAATGCATTCTTCCGAATTCCAATGTGTCACAATATACACCACTCGTTAGCTCAAGTTTAAAGATAACCATCTCAAAAGGAGGCATGAGTGAATCTGCATGAATAATGAAAGGATCACCAGAATTACTTACAGTATTTCCATAAGGAATATTACCAAAACTGGTGTTCGGATCAGGTACATCAACATAAGGAGAATTTTCAAAAAGATAGCCCGTAACAGATGGTGCATCAGCACCACCACAATTCTTTATTGTTACAACAATATCTGTCGTCTCACCGGGGTCAAGCCTGCCATTACCAGAACCATCTATTACAAAATCTTCTAAGGAGAGTTTCGGCGCATACACTGTTATAGAAGGATGAGAAACCCAGATTGTATCATTTACATCGTGTACATCAAGGTCAAAAGAAGCATTATATCCATTAGGACAATCGTTAGAAATAGAGAAGACGTATGGAACAGAACCGTCAGCAGAATCACCGGAAGAGATGTCTCCATACCAGTTTGAATCAGCAGATATACTTATGTAGGGGTCTGAAAGAGAAAGAAGCCCGTAAATACTATTTGCATCGTAGATACTATAGTTCTTTAACCAGATTTCCCAATTAATCGTTTCCCCTGGATTCACAATGCCATCACCGTTGCCTCCTGTTACATCGTCTACAGTCGATTTCAGATAGCCCACATAGGGTCCGCTTGAAGGAATAATGGGCACATCTTCTTCATATCTGTAGTAGTTTGCCTTCGTAACTGTCACCTTCATTGTATCTAACGGTGTCTGAGAAGGAATTGTTATGCTAACAACACCTCCTGTTCCTTCAGCGACACCTATGATCTCTCCATTAACTGTAAGAGCAATAACACTAAAATCGTTCGCTGAAACCGGAAATGCTACCTGACTGGAATACAAAACTGTGTGATGTGATACAGTAAGGCTCTGTGGCACCTCTGAATAGAGCGTAATAAAAGCGTCACCATGATGGTGGAATAGATGATATGTGGGATCTCTTAATGAACCAGCACCAACAGCATCAGGAAACCACGATGTCTCAAGATAATACTTGCCTGAGGTCATTGCCATGCAAGGTCTTAGATTATCATACCCAATCATATCAAAAAATGGATAACCAACATCAAAATGAGACCATAAACAATCAAACATCCCCCAGATATAGGTGTCATTGACAAAAGAATAAGAAACATTACTCGCCGCATTTACACCTAAGGCACCATAATCAATCCTGTGAAACTTCTCAGTGAAACACTCACCATTTTTCCAATTATATCTGCCAGTCAAACAGTTCGTGGAATTGACAAAGACAAACATCGTATTGGTAAGAT
>JAGMEZ010000443.1 GCA_023127905.1 Caldifarciminota bacterium | reverse complement strand
ATGTACCTCCTCCAAGATGAGCAATTACAAATTGTGTTTCGGAAAATTTCTTTTTAAATTTCTTTGCTGCGAGTCGAGCTGTGGCATGGATATTTAGCGCATGTACTATACTTGTTCGTGGAAGTTCAGGTAAACCTGAATAACGTGCAAGAGGAGTCATTTCGTCAACTGACGGGGGATCAACTACAAAAGCAGGCACATTGATTTCCCACGCAATACCATAAGCAAGGATGCAACCAAGGTTAGATGCATGCTCACCATATGTAGCCATCCTTGCATCCTGTATCATTCTCTGGTTCACTCTGTATGTTCCACCCTCAAGGGGCTTAAAAAGACCGCCACGAGCAACGACAGCATCGACATAATCCTTCTTAATCTTATTCCTTTCCAAGAGATCGATAATCAGTGATTTCCTGAACGCATACTGGTCCCATATCTTTTTGTATTTTTGTAACTCAAAAGGAAAGTGACGTATTGTTTCACAAAAAAGTGATTTTTCATTCTCAAACAGGGCAACCTTGGTAGACGTTGAACCAGGATTTATGACAAGAATCTTCTGTATCCTTCTTCTCTTCATCAATGTCTCTGAATTCTTTTTATTTTCGCTATTTTTTCAATTCTCTCATTTGCTATCTTTATTGCTGCTTTGAAAGGAATAATTTTCTCTTTCTTTGAAAGTTCGAAAATTGTTCCCATAATATCATATATCCTTCTTGCACTTTCAAACATGCTTGATTTAGACATTGCAACGGATTGAACAGCTGATACAACAAGCTCTCCCCCACCAATTGCAAAATCGGGTGCAAACAAAATCCCTTTCTTGTTAAGCTCTTCTGCCAATTCCACGTTGCAGTCTTTAAGGGTACAATCTGCAGAACCAGCAATAATTCTACATTTAAGCTTATCCAGCGTCTTCTCTGTAATAATTCCACTTATTGCACATGGTGAGAAAAAATCACATTTTACGCTGTAAATTTCTTTTGGTTTTACTGCTTCAACCTCAGGGTACTTATCCTGTATCTTTTTTATTGCATCATAGTTTATATCAGTTATTACAAGGTGTGCTCCTTCCTCAATAAGGTATTCTACAAGCTGCGAACCGACTTCTCCAACCCCCTGAATTGCAAAAACTTTATTTTTCAGAGAATCAATTCCAAATAGGCAGTTATTGCATGCTTTCATTCCCCAGTAAAGCCCGTATGCAGCTAATTTTGCTGAATCGAGTACCTTACCATTCTCATCCCGTGTTACAAGAACATACTCTGTCTCCCGCGCAATCTGTCCCATATCAAATTCATCCGTTCCAAGTCCTGCATATGCAATGAATCTTCCTCCAAGACCATGAATAAATCTTCCGAACGCTCTCAGATATGCTTCGTTCTTATCCTCCCTTTCTCCCCAGAGCACTGCCTTTCCCCCACCAAAATCAGCGCCTGATATCGCACCCATATAAGTCATGCTCTTAGAAAGGTTTAACGCTTCAAGAAGAGCTGTTTTTTCATCTTTATATTGCAATATCCTCACACCACCCAATGCAGGTCCAAGCGTCGTATCATGAATTGCTATGATTGCCCTCAAACGTGTCTCTTTATGTGAAAGAAAAAGTACTTCCTCATGTTCAAATAATTCCATATGTTCAAAGACATTCTCTTTTTTCATTACGCCTCCCTGGAGATGAATTTAGGTTTCCCTTCTTCAAGTAATATATAACCTGAAGTATAGTTAGGGTCATGTTCGAAGAAGGAAATCCAACCCATCTCAATTGCACGTTTAATAAACCTCTCTTTCTCCCTGAATACATCGAGAGGAAAAAGGTCATATCCCATAATGTATGGAATTCTTATATGAGATGTAGTTGGAATAAGGTCTGCCCAGTAAATGGCACCTTGATCACCTTCTTCTATGATAACTATCTGATGACCTTCCGTATGTCCTCCCGTACGAATACATGTAATATATGGAAATATTTCAACATCTCCATCTATCAACCGAAGCTGATTATGATATTCTAATGGCATAAAATTTTCCTTAAGGTAACTTGCTTTTGAACGAGGATTCGGATTGATAGCACCTTCCCATTCCTTTTTTTGAACAATGTATGTCGCATTTGGGAATTTTGGGACTGTTTCACCTTCTGCAGTCAAGTAGGTGTTTCCACCAGCATGGTCAAAATGAAGGTGTGTTATAATCACTGTATCTATATCAGTTGTTTTTAACCCATATTTTTTTAGACTATCTTCCAAATTTTCTGATTTATCTACACCGTAAATTCCTTTTAGTTTTTCATCAAATTTATTCCCTATTCCAGTATCTATTAAAATGTTTTTTTCAGGATGTTTTATCAATAACGGATGAAGCCCAAGGATTATTCGATTTTTTTCATCGGAAGGGTTCGTTTTTTGCCAGAAAATCTTTGGAACAACCCCAAACATTGCTCCACCATCGAGCCAGAATTTCCCATCCGACAGGGGGATACATTCCAATTTACCAATTTTTATGATATCTTCCATAGAAGAGGAACATATCATAATTTCTTTTTATTGTCAAGAAATTTAAGGAGG
>JAGMEZ010000442.1 GCA_023127905.1 Caldifarciminota bacterium | reverse complement strand
CCTGCACATATTGAGGGTCTCCTTTCATATACCAAGCATAAAGGAAATTAGTTTCTTTATTATTTGAACTAGCTAAGATCATTATTGCCTCCTTGCAAATCAAGTATAACTGGTTTTTATGAATTTGTCAACAACTCAGCAAGAATTTCTTATATCTTTCTTCTAACTCACCAAAAAGACTGAACTATATTCAGTACCTCCTTTGACTTCATTGCTGCAAAACTCCCTTCTTTCGAATAAAGTGAAAAGTAACAGGTGAAACAGCATTGCACCGCAAAGTCATCGACACTGAGTAATTGTTTGTTATAATACATGCTCAGACCGAAGTGATCGCAAAGGAATTCCGTAATTGAGTAATTGTAGGAGCAGACCCGCGCCTGCCCTTTTGGAACGAAGTTCCTTTACGGGGGTAAACACCCTTACATCTTTTCGTTCCGCTGATGTAGCCACAGTATCTTGACCTGAGTGAGATCATAGGTTTGCCTGAAACTTCTCAATTGCTAAGCTTTTTATATATCCATCATAAAATCAATTGACTTTTAGTGAATAATGTCATATAGTATCTAAGTAAATAAAATTTAATATAGAGAATGAAATGGTTTAAGGACGTACAAAATAGACAAATTCGACTAACTGATGAAAGGAAAGAACATATTGAGATTGATCATCCAGAAATGATTAAACAAACTAACAAAATAAAAAATACATTATTGAATCCTGATATCATAATTAAGTCGATAACAGACCCAGAGGTTGAACTGTTTTTCCGTCATTATGAATCAACACCAGTAACTGAAAAGTATTTGTGCGTCATAGTAAAAGTATTGGAAAATGATTTATTTATCATAACAGCATTTTTTACTGATACTATTAAAAGAGGTGAAACATTATGGAAAAAGAAATAAAAATTTGGTTTGACAAAGAGGGGGATTACCTTGAAGTCCTCTTTGAGCTTAAAAAAGGATATTTCAGGGAAACAGAAAATGATGCAGTAATGGAAAAGGTTGATGAGGAAGGAAATATCATAGGTTTTTCCATACTAAAAGTTAGTGAATTGAAAGAAAAGAAACCACTCTCTGTTGCCCTTAAAAGCTAAACTCCCTACTTCTCGTCTTTCAGCTATAATACTTCTCTTTTTCGAATAGAAAAAGTTGCGAAACTCTTCGAAGGAATTGAAGGTTAGCTCGTGCTGAGCCCTTCGTAGAATTTATCCTTGAGAGAAGCCGAAGTACTCGTCTCGTTGCCCCCGCATTCCCCCTGCTCCTCTCACCCCCTCCGAAGTAAAAAGTTACAAGTTAAAAGTGAAATCTCCTTCCCACTCCCCCGTCATTGCGAGGAGCGATGCGACGTGGCAATCTCGCCTTTTACAGCGAAGCCTCTGGTCACAGCGATAGCGTTTGTTATACAGGCGCAGCCATTCGTTTCACAGCGCAGCGTTTGATTACAGTTATCTGCCAAATTTCTTGACATCCCTTTCCCCCCATGCTACAATACGTCAGAGAAAAATGAAAAACCGAATAATAGCATTGGTGGTGGGAGTACTTCTACTTTTCCTGGCATCTCATTCTCATGCTATCATAACCTTTGAGAGATGGTATGGGGGTGTTGACGGTGAGGTAGGTAGGTCAGTTGCCCAGACCTCTGATAGTGGGTATATCATAACAGGAGGGACAGACTCCTACGGTGCAGGCTCGCGGGATGTCTATCTCGTTAAGACGGATTCCCTTGGAGATATCCTCTGGACAAGAACATATGGCAGTACTAGCTGGGATTACGGTAAGTCGGTTGCCCAGACCTCTGATGGGGGGTATATCGTAGCAGGATATACACACTCCTACGGTGCAGACTCTGGTGATGTCTATCTCATAAGGACGGATTCCTTTGGAGATACCCTCTGGACAAAGACATACGGGGGTACTGACAGAGATGAGGGTTGTTCAACTGCCCAGACCTCTGATGGAGGGTATATTGTAGTAGGATGGACAAAATCCTACGGTGCAGGCTTGAAGGATGTCTATCTTATAAAGACGGATTCCATTGGAGATAGCCTCTGGACAAGGACATACGGTGGCACTAACGGTGAGATTGGTTATTCACTTGCCCAGACTTCTGATGGAGGGTACACCATAGCAGGAGCTACAAACTCCTACGGTGCTGGCTCGGATGATGTCTATCTCATAAGGACGGATTCCCTTGGAGATACCCTCTGGACAAAGACATACGGGGGCACTTCACAGGATGGGGCATTTTCACTTGCCCAGACCTCTGATGGGGGGTATATTGTAGTAGGATGGACAATCTCCTACGGTGCTGGCGGGTATGATGTCTATCTAATCAAGACAAATTACCGTGGAGATAGCCTTTGGACAAAGATATACGGGGGTTTTGACTGGGATGATGGTGAGTCAGTTGACCAGACTTCTGATGGAGGGTATATCATAGCAGGAAAAACAGAATCCTACGGTGCTGGTATATTTGATGCTTATCTCATTAAGGTGGATTCTCTTGGAGACACTCTCTGGACAAGGACATACGGTGGCAATGCATATGATTATGGTTATTCAGTTGCCCAGACCTCTGATGAAGGATATATCGTTGTAGGATCTACAGGCTCATACGGTGCCGGTGGGCATGATGTCTATCTCATAAAGACGGATGCAAATGGACTTGTGGGAATTCAAGAAGAGGAGAGGGAAGATGCACAATCTCCTAGATTAGTAGTCTTTCCGAATCCGTTTACAACAGTTGCTAGGTTCAAGGTTCTAGGTGCTAGTAAAAATCAAAAATGTAATCTCACCATTTATGACTCAAGTGGGCGGTTAGTGGAATCCATTAAATTTGAAACCAACACCTATCAACTCGGTGCTGATCTTGTGCCAGGCATCTACTTCCTCAAACTCAACGACAAGCCTGTCGGGAAAGTTGTGAAGGTGCGGTGAGGAAAATATGCAGAATATATCTGATGATGAAATCAAGCTTTTCATATTGCAAAAAAGCGTAGATCAATACAGGAAAGCTGTTACAAACAGCAATACAATAAATGATAAATGTGCAAGGGAAATTGATATCGCAGAGGCTCTATCAGAGATCACTGGCGAATCTGGAATGTCTCTGGCACACATCGCTAATATTTGGATTAACAGTCTCGCACCACAAGGAAGACCCAAAAAGGGACCGCTCTGTAGATGCAGCTGTACATCGCTAAACACGAATGCACATAAAAACCATGTCCGAGCATTCATCGATCCCTCAAATAGGGCTGCTTCTGCGTGGAAACGAATTGCAGAATTGAAAAAGCAGATAGGACATGAGAAGGAGATGGAAGCTGATTTTGGAATACTCTATAGCAAAATGCAGATGCAAAAGGACTTTGGGCAATGGATAAGAGAAAAGGATACTATCCAACATATAGCAGTTCTTTTTATCGACATTGATGATTTCAAGCAATTGAATACAAAATATACCGAAACAGCTGTCGACGAAACGATCTTTCCAGCATTTCAAGAATTATTAAAGGCATTAACGAAAGACATTGGAAGAGCCTACCGTGATCATGGAGAAGAATTTGTGATAATTCTCCCAAACTATAATCAAAATGAGGCAATGGAGTTTGCCGAGAAGCTACGAAGAGCTATCGAATCAAAGGAATTTAACATTGACGCCAATGTGCAGAATATCACTATCTCAATTGGCGTTGCTTTGTGGCCTTATCATGGCTCAAAATTTATGGAGATTCTGTTTGCAGCAAATCTAGCTGAGAACCGAGCGAAAAAGAAAGGTAGAAATAGAGTTATTCTTGCAGAAAAAACCAGTCTTGATTGAG
>JAGMEZ010000441.1 GCA_023127905.1 Caldifarciminota bacterium | reverse complement strand
GAAGCAAGAAAGGTTTATTTAGGAGAGAAATTTAGATTATGAAAGAATTAAGAATAGAACTCCGTGTAACATTGAAACAAACTCTTACCCCTCAACTTTATCAACTGCTAAAACTGCTCCAAATGCCTTATATTGAATTAGAACAGACTGTAAGGAACGAACTTGTGAAAAATCCTCTTCTCGAGGAAAGACAGGAAGTGGATGAAGAACAGGAAGCACCTCCTCGCCAGGAAAAAGAGATAAAGAAAGAGGTCAGAGAAATTGACTGGGCAGAGTATTTTCAAGGAGAGCGCGAATATTATTACAAACCCTTCCAAACCGCGCGGGATGAACTACCTGAGAGGGTGCCTGTTTCGCACCCTACAATACGTGACCATTTACTTGAACAACTCCATTTGAATACAAGAAGTAACAAGACAAGAATAATAGGGGAATACATAATAGATTCACTTGATGATGACGGTTTTCTTGATGCAGATGTAAAGGAAATAGCAGAGGTACTCAATGTTTTAGAATCCGATGTTACCGATACACTCAAATTCATTCAAACTTTTGATCCCCCTGGAGTGGGTTCGAGAACAGTTTCTGAATGTCTCACCATTCAACTGTATCAGAATGGATACGGTGAGGATTCAGTGGAAGTAAAGATTGTAAAGGATTTTCTTAAGGAAGTAGGTTCTAAACAATTCTATAAGATAAAAAGGAAACTTGGTGTTTCTGAAATCAGAATAAAAGAAGCAATTGGAATAATCTCCTCTCTCAATCCAAAGCCATTTCGGGGATTAGGAGGAAGTGAAATACGATACATCATTCCTGATATTCTTGTTAGGGAAATTGATGATGGTTATGATGTGATAATTAACGAGACCACGCTTCCTACCTTAAGGATTAACTCATACTATAAGGAAATCTTAAATGAAAAAGCGAGTTTATTAAAGGAAGAAAAGGAGTTTATAAATCAAAAGTTAAATTCTGCACTCAATTTGATGAGAGGGTTGGAAGAAAGGAGACGATCGATCCTAAAGGTTACCAGGTATATTGTTAAAAAACAAAAAGCCTTTTTTGATGAAGGAATTTCAAAACTTTCTCCTCTTACAATGCAGAGAGTTGCTGAAACAGTTGGGCTTCATGAGTCGACTGTCAGCAGGATCGTACAAGGTAAATATATTGACACACCAAGGGGACTTTATAAATTAAAATTCTTCTTCAGCGGGAGTATTTCGACTGAAAACAATGAAGATATTTCAACAAGAAGTGTAAAAGAAAAGATAAAGATATTTGTGGAGAACGAGGATAAAAAGCGTCCCTTACAGGATAAAGAAATTGTTGAGGTTCTTGGAAAAGAGGGAATACACATAGCAAGAAGAACTGTTGCAAAATATAGAACACAGCTTTCGATACTGCCTGCTCGCTTAAGGAGAGAGGGTTAGGGTAAA
Organism: Caldifarciminota bacterium; assembly: GCA_023127905.1. Taxonomy (GTDB): domain Bacteria; phylum Hydrothermota; class E44-bin80; order E44-bin80; family E44-bin80; genus JAGMEZ01. The sequence continues at coordinate 5,778 of JAGMEZ010000441.1, read as the reverse complement.
TTTCAAGTTTCAAGGGACGGAGGCTGTAAACTTGTAAACTTTTTTAATAAATTAAAATGAGAACAGCTAGATTTACATATAAATACGCATATCATCACTTAATGAGTCGTGGACTGAACAAAAATGATATTTTTATAAATAATCATGACAGAGAGAGATTTTTATGGTTATTAGGTAAAAAAGCACAGCTTTATAAAATTGATATTTTCGCATATTGTCTTATGCGGAATCATTTTCATATTGTTTTATGTAATTCTTCCGGGAGAATGAATTATATGATGAGAGATTTAAATGGAGGTTATGCGAGCTATTTCCGTAAAAAGCATGGGGGAGTTGGATATCTTTTTCAGGATAGATATAAATCAACACTTATTGAAAACGAAGGCTATCTTTATAAAGTTATTCAATATACTCTTGTGAATCCATACGTTGCGGGGTTTGTTGAGAATCCTTTTGATTATGAGTGGTCAAGCATAAATAGTTATTTTAGTTTAGGTAATTCTTTTATAAATGTTTCCTTAGTGCGAGAAATGTTTGATAATGAAGATGATTATATTATGTCGATATTAGAGAGTAAAAGAATAATAATTGAACCAAAAAAATGTAGGTTTGGTGATTATATTGGAAATATATCTTTTGAAAAGATAATTGAGGAGAAGTTTGACAGAAGAAAAAATGTTTCTAAGGAACATCCCAATATGAGAAGAAAGAAAGAAGCGAAAGAGTTTGAATTCATATCTCCTAATTTTATTATAGAAACATTTAAAATTTTTTATAATATTAAAGATTTTGAAAAATTTATTTGTAAACGTTCTTATGGTGTATCAAGAAAGATTGATACACTTATAAGATTGTTAAAAGAGCGGTGTGGGTTAACTTATAAAGAAATATCATTGTTTCTTGATTTAAGATACAATTCATTGCCTCATAGATACAGTAGGTCTGATAGGTGGAGTATACCTCAGGAATTATTAAAAAACATAAATAGATGTAAAAAATGAATATAAAAGTTTACAAGTTTACAGCCTCCGTCCCTATGGGTTTTTGATTGTGAAGATTGGAGAGGGGGTAAAGCAATTTCTTGTATATCTGGAAATTGAGAAGCAATTCTCTCCTTATACAAAGAGATCTTACAAGAATGATCTTCTTCAATTCTGTGATTACCTTAAAAGTGAATTTAAAGTTTTTGATGTTGAAAGGGTTAGTTTTAAGCATATAAGAAACTTTGTTGGGTCTTTAATACGTGGTGGATTTAAAAATTCCTCAGCTGAACGGAAATTAGCAGCAATAAAATCATTCTTTTCATTTCTTACTAAGAAGGGATATATCAAGAGTAACCCTGCCCGGTTGGTAAAATCACCAAAAAAAGAAATAAGGGTCCCGTCTTTTCTTACCCAAGAAGATGCCAAACGATTGATGAATTTAAATTATGGAAAAAAATTGACAGATGTTAGAAACAGGACAATCCTTGAACTGCTTTACGGAACAGGAATGAGAGCACAAGAACTCTGCCAACTTGATATTGATAGTATAAATATTTCACGTGCTACAGTTAAAGTGAAAGGTAAAGGTGGAAAAGAAAGGATATTACCGCTTGGTGAGGTAGTGTTTTCGGTGATTCAAAATTATTTTAACGTGAGAGAAAGATTGCTCAAGAAAAAAGAGGAGAAAGCTCTTTTTCTTAATAAATTTGGGAGTAGGTTATCAACAAGAAGTCTCCAGAGAATTGTAAATAGATATATTAAGAAGGTTGCCATGCTTTCAAAAGCAAGTCCTCATACACTACGTCATACTTTTGCTACACATCTTCTGGAACGTGGCGCGGATATAAGATCTGTTCAGGAACTTCTCGGTCACTCCTCTCTTTCAACAACACAGGTATACACTCACATCACTGTAGGTAGGTTGAAAAAGGTCTATATGAAGGCACATCCCCGGGCACAGAAGAGAAAGTTAAAATAGGTTTGAGATAATATTTTTTCCACCCACAAATCGTTTTCTGTAGTACTCCGACTCAAGTCTGTCCTTCACGATACCTCTTGATGAAGAAGCATGAACGAATTTTCCCCTACTTGCATAGATACCAACATGCCGTGGGTTATGGAAAATCACAAGATCTCCTGCAATTAGGTGCTGCTTTTTAACCCAGGTGCCTTTTTCCTCCATATCTTTAACTGTTCTTGGGAGATCTATTCCAAATTTTTTATAAATGTACTGCACAAAACCCGAACAATCAAAACACGATGGCGAACTTCCACCATAACAGTACTTGACTCCTTTATATTTAAGTGCATCTAATACAATACTTATTCTTAAATCCTTTTCTTCTTCGGTAAGTTTGGAATATGGACGTTTGGAACTGAACCTTGCTGAAGTGCAGTTAATCAATAGAAGAAAGAGAACTGTTACAGGATATTTATATAAACTTCTTAATATTTTCAGTCGTATTCCTCCATCTATTCTTCGCCTATACTTATCAGTGATATACCTGCGTAGATACCAATTCTTCTATCCCCGACATCCAGATTAACAATAGATGAATTTGCATCTATAATATGATAAGAGACCTTATTCGGTGAATAGTAAATCTTCACAAACGGCATTATATAGTCAAAGACAGAAAATTGTATGTGTCTTTTAAGGCTGAATCCGATAAAAGGACCATGTCCTGAGAAATTGTTTCTTGCTTCATAGTTGTCATCAATGATTGTCACATAACATTTTTGGGAGTGGATACCGTATCCTACTTCTACAGTAAAAATATTCTTTTCTGTGAGAGCAAAATTCATTCTGTTTGTAAGATATATAAACCCGGTTGAAGTAAATAGTGAGATATATTCTGTATCATGAATTGTTTTATACTCATCCTCGATTCCTTCTCCAGTCTTAGGAAACGAAAAAAAACCTCCTATTCCAGGATTCACGAATTCTGAGAGGGTGAATCCCGCCATTCCACCAAAAAAGAAGCCCTTGCCAAATACAGTTCCCCATTCTCCAATTGGTACATTATATCCACCGGAGAGTTCGATGAAAGCACCTCCCTTGAGTTTCTGGCAGGAGAGAAGTGTAAGAAAGATAAAAATGGGAATTGTATTTTTACGAGTTCTTTTGAGAAATAGATTCACGTAGGAACCTTTATTTTGAAAAATGAGGATTTAGTGAAACAATATGTCACTCCTTCAATAATAATTCGATTTCCGTTTTAAGTTCTTTTTCCATCCCCGGTGCAAATCCAACATGTTTGTATGCGATTCTATTCTTTTTATCGAAAAGAATGCTAGTTGGAATACCCTGAACATTGTATTTGCTTGCCACAATTTTTGTATCATCGACAAGAATCGGATATTCGATTCCATACTCCTCAGCAAATAATTTCAGGCTCGCCTTGTTTTCAATTCCAACTCCCCAGACGACTAGGCCCTCTTCATTATACAGGGAATAGAACTCTTTCAGATGAGGAATTTCGACTTTACAGGGCGGACACCAGGTTGCCCAGAAATCAACAAGTACTACCTTTCCCGTTTGTTCACTCAGGGTTCTTTCTACCCCATCAAGGTCAACAAGTGTGAAGTCAATTGCTGCCTTCCTTGAGATTTCACCCTGATGTGGTGTATTTTGCTGTCCTGAATTCTTACAACTCGTGAGAAAAATAACAGTCAGTAATAAATAGGTTAATATGATAATTAGTTTTTTCACACATCCTCCTTTTATATATTAATGGTGGGGTTTGATTCCCAGAAGCCTGTCTATCAATGGTTTATTAAAGCCGACAACAGGTCTATTATTAATGAGGATGACAGGAACTCCTGTCTGTCCGGTTTTTCTAACGATAGATAGTGCTGATTGTTTATCCTTTGTTACATCGATTTCGGTAAAATGGATTTTGTGTTCTCTCAGATATTGTTTTGTTCTTCTACACCATGAGCAGGAAGGTGATGAGAAAACGACAACAGTGTTTTTTTTCTTTCCACTCATCTTTTTAATTTCCTTTTATTATGGGTATTAATGAAGATATGTGTTGTTTATGTTGTATATCTGGTTTTATTATGGTTGGTTTCATGATTTAAGGTTATCAATGTAGTGTTGAGCTGAGATTGCTGCTCGTGCACCATCGCTTGCAGCAGTGACTATTTGTCTGAGTACTTTTTTTCGAACATCTCCGGCAGCAAAAACCCCGGTCTGCGATGTCTTTAAATGTTCATCTGTTATAATAAATCCATATTCATCGAGTTTAATGGAGTTCTTGTAAAGATCTGTATTTGGCTTTAGTCCTACCCAGACAAATACTCCCGATACAGGAATATCTTTCCTTTCCCTTGTTGCCCTATTCTCTATAGTAATGGAATCAACAAATTGTTTCCCATTTATTGAAAGGAGTATCGTATTCAGAAAGAATTCAACATTTTCTCTCGACTTAATCCTCTCCTGGAGAATCTTTTCAGCAGTCATTTGCGGGAGGAATTCAATAATTTTAATAGATTTTACAAAATTAAGAAGAAATAATCCCTCCTGTATCCCTGAACTCCCTGCGCCGATTACTGCTATGTCCTTATCTTTAAAAAACGGGGCATCACATGTAGCGCAGTATGATACACCTTTTCCCTTAAATTTATTTTCTCCAGGTACATTAAGATTTTTCGGGGAAGAACCGGTTGCAATAACGACAGTTTTTGAATTAAATTCTCCATCGTCTGTTTTTATTTTTTTAATGTCACCTGTGAGCTCTACTGAATTTGTATGGCTTATTAATATATTTGTTTGGAATTTCTCTGCCTGTTTCTTTATTCGTTCTGTAAGTTCAAACCCTCCTATCCCATCAGGAAAGCCAGGGTAATTTTCTACCTTCTCTGTTGATGCAGCTTCACCACCAATCATTTTTTCTTCAATTATCAGTGTCCTTAGTAATGCGCGTCCAGAATAGATTCCAGCGGTAAGACCTGCTGGGCCAGCACCAAATACAATTACATCATAATCTTTTTCTAATGATTTTTTGTAAAGGTTCTCACTTTGAAATTTTAAATCAAGCATAGATAATCCTTAAGCTATCCCCTTTATGAGTTCTTCGAAAAAGCGGTCTTCTTTGAATGTCCCTTCAAAGGAGTGCTTTTTATTTATCACTGTTTTTGGCACAGATATAACATTAAATTCCTTTGAAAGTTCAGGAAATTCATTTGCCTCAACCACAGTTCCTATTATATTTTCATTTATACACGCAAGTTTATAAGCAATTGTTGCTGCACGTGGACAGTGGGGACAGGATGGTGTTACAAAAACAAGTATTTCTATTTTCTCTTTTAATAGAGATGATTTCTCTCTTAAGACTTTTGATATTTCGATGTTTCCTCGCCCAACCATTGTAATTGAGTTGATGAGAGTGCTAAATTCGTAACCGCTTGGAATACCATAGTATCTGAGTCCAATGTCAGTATCTGATTGAATTACTATAGCAGGAGGAGCCATGATATTGTAATTTTGAACGACATCCTTATCTTTTTCAAAATTAAAAAGTTGAAGATTAATATTTGGAGACAATTCGTTTATTTCATACAGGATTGTTTTAGCTGAAAGACAGAAATCAATGTTTGTTGATTCTGAATTAAAATATAAAATATTAACGGAATTATCGAAACTGCTGAAGTGTTCTTTCAGATAGTTTGAATTTTCTCCATTGATGAGACCTATCTCTTCCTCCACTTTTTTAATTTAGCTCAGAAGGTTCAATTCATATAAAATAATATAACCTTAAAGTTTTCTCTTGTCAAGTTTTTTATGTGATCT
>JAGMEZ010000440.1 GCA_023127905.1 Caldifarciminota bacterium | reverse complement strand
TGTTGTTTCATCTTGGGAGAATGACACATATGAGTCTTTCTTGTGTAGGATGTGGTGCGTGTGAAGATGCTTGTCCTATGTCCATTGATGTATCACAAATATTTAATTTTGTGGCTGATGACTCTCAAGAATTATTTAATTATGTTCCAGGAAAAAGTGTGGAGGAATTACTTCCTCTAAAAACTTATAAAGAAGATGAATTACATGAGGTAGAAATATAAAAATGACGAAAGTTCTTAAAATAAATAAAAGTGTTGGAGAAGGTGTTCAAGAGCTTCTTAAGTTTCTTTTGAAGAGTGGAAAGGTTAAAGGAGTTTTCACACTTAGAAAAATCAATGATAACGGTGCAGTAGCATATTCTCTTATTACCGGCTTAGACATGCTTAAAGATGCTATGCCATTTTTTCCTCTAATGCCTGCAAATGCGGGTAAATTATTATCCAGTCTTACAGTAAGAGGTTCTGTTACTGAGCCTGTTGTAGCCGTTGTAAGACCTTGTGAGTTAAGAGCATTTATAGAGCTTGTGAAACGAAAACAGGGGAGTCTGGAAAATTTACTGTTAGTATCATCAACCTGTAGTGGAGTCTATCCACTTGAGACATCTGCCAATGGCAATATAGACAAAAAACTTTCCCAATACTGGGATGCGATTAAAAGAAACGAAATAGTTCCTGATACGAGACCTACTTGTAGGGGTTGCGAGCATTTTTTACCTTATACTGCAGATATAACTATTGCTTTAATAGGCAAGAAAGACATTGACAATCAATGCGAAATTTTTCTAAATACTGAGAAAGGACAACAATTTGTGGATGGAATTGAGGGAGAATTTGTGGAAGGAAAACTTGAATCAGAAGAAGTGGTATCCATGCAGAATAAAAGAAAAGATGAGAAGAAGAGACTTTTTGATGAAATTGGAATTGAAAAGTTTGGTTTGAAGGGATTGATAGAGACCTTTGGAAAATGTATAGGTTGTCATGGATGCAGTAAGGTGTGTCCTATTTGTTATTGCAACTTGTGTTATTCTGATTCCAAGACCTATGAACATAAGCCTTCTGTCTATGAAATAGAGATTAAACGAAGAGGAGGATTAAGAGTTCCCCCTGATACAGTGTCTTATCAGATTGGCAGGTTGACCCATGTGGGCATTTCCTGTGTGGGATGTGGTTTATGTGCGGATGTGTGCCCTGCTAATATACCAATTTCAACTATCTTTTTGAAAGTTGGAGATTCTGTTCAGAAAATGTTTGATTATCTTCCAGGAAGGGATGTAGAAGAGCAAATTCCTGTCACTACTTTTAAAACAGATGAATTTGTTGAAGTCGAGGATTAAAGGAGCGAGTATGAATGAGAAATTTTTGCCAAAGATAGTAGGATTTCTTTGTAATTGGTGTTCCTATGCTGGCGCTGATCTTGCAGGGGTAAGCAGGTTGCAAATGCCGCCTTCTCTGAGAACTATTAGAGTCATGTGTTCCAGTAGAGTGAATCCGCTCTTTATTATAAGGGTGTTCCTGATTGGAGCGGATGGTGTGCTGGTGGCGGGTTGTCATCCAGGAGATTGTCACTATCAAAAAGGAAATTATCAGACTCGTCGAAAGTTTGCTATATTGAAAAACATCTTTGAAAATTTAGGCTTAGAATCAGATCGTCTCAGATTATCCTGGATATCTGCTGGAGAAGGTCCTAGATTCGCTAAAGTAATCACTGAATTTACAGAAAAGATAAAAAAGCTTGGGCCAAATTCTGCTAAGGAAGAGATCTTCTTATAAATATGGGTATACTCCCATATTATGCTTAATCCAGATCTTAGACAGTGGGGGATCATATTTCTTCAAACCAAGGTGCCTTCAGTAAAAAGACCCATAGCCTCCGGTAAAAATAGTACAGGGGCATACCCTCATGCGTCTGTTGTAAAGCCGCAAAATATAACTTATGTCTCAGTAAACTCCGCCCTATCTTACTTATCCTCCTTTGATCCCTATGCTTCCCACTACTCACTTCATAAATATTTAAACACGCAAGCTTCTCCAACTCCTGAAAACATCGGTAATTGCTTACACTACCACTCTCCGATATAATTGCAGCTATTGGGTTATACTGAAAGATGTGTCTGTAAAAATATGAATTGATTTTATGAAGTATATGGAGTAACATTGGATATGGAGAAAATGAGGATAACATGAATACTTGCAATCACCAATAAGCAAAGGTTATAGTAC
>JAGMEZ010000044.1 GCA_023127905.1 Caldifarciminota bacterium | reverse complement strand
ATGCAACAAGATCTGAGATAGCAAAAGCCCTGAGAGGAAAATACGGGAAAAGTATACGCTTCAGTACTACTGTGAAAAAGGATTTGCTATACACAGCAATACCAATAAAACGAGATAATAAAATTATTGGAGTTATTAGAACAAGTTACCCTTTGAGAGAGGTAGAAGAGTTGATAAGTACTGTAAATCGAAGAATATTTTGTTGGGCAATATCTTTAATTGTTTTTGGTGCTTTCCTTAGTTTAATATCGTCAAAGGCATTTGCAAAACCGATTAGGGAAATGGTCCAATCAACCAAAAAAATTGCCAATGGAGATTTTACAACAAGAGTGTCAACGCGAAGAAAAGATGAATTAGGTGAATTAGCTCATTCACTGAATTGGATGACCAAGGAAATCCAGAGACTATTTTCTGAAGTCACAACAGAGAAGGAGGAACTTGCAACAATACTGTCCTCAATGACAGAGGGTGTAGTTGTTTTAGATTCCGATGGAAAGATTATAATAACAAATGATGGGTTTAAGAAAATATGTGGATTGCCAACTTCTGAGGTTATTATTGGCAGACACTACTGGGAAATTCTAAGGAGCACTAATTTTAAGCAACTAATTGATGAATTACAGAACAAAGGTAAAACAGAACCTTCTGAAATCCATATAGGTGATAAAACTTATCTTGGTAACGCAACCCTGACCTGTAAGGGAGAGAAAAAGGAGGTAGTTGCAGTTCTTTATGATATTACAGAGATTAAACGATTAGCTAAGATGAAATCAGAGTTTGTTGCCAGTGCATCTCATGAACTTAGAACCCCTCTTACAGCCATTAAAGGATTTATAGAGACCCTGGAAGAAGATTCAAAAGGAGAGGAACAACAGCATTTCTTACGGATTATTAAAAGACACACTGAAAGGATGATTAATCTTGTATCTGACTTGCTTCTTCTTTCCAAGCTCGAGGTCAAAGAGCGAAAGCTCGAAATAGAGGATATAGATTTAAAAGAATTACTCTATGACATTATAAATATCTTCAAGGATAAATTGGAAAAGAAAGGGTTAAAGGCAGAACTCATCACACCTGATGAATTTCCTGTAATAAAAGGAGACCCCTTCTTCATTGAACAAGCTTTTATCAACTTGCTTGATAATGCAATAAAATACACTCAGCAAGGTGGAATCAAAATAGAATTATTTAACCTGGATAAACAAATCAAGATTGAAGTTTCTGACACTGGGATAGGTATACCAAAAGAGCATATACCGAGAATATTTGAAAGGTTTTACACAATCGACAAGGCTCGTTCAAGAAAACTTGGCGGAACAGGATTAGGACTTTCTATTGTGAAACACATCACTCTCGCTCACAACGGAAAGATAGATGTTGAAAGTGAATCAGGTGAGGGCTCAAAATTTATCATAACTTTCCCCAAACATAAAAGCTCTTAATCTTCATTCATAACCAAAAATAATTTTCCCTTTATATTCAATTAAAAATTATATGCTTATCTGCATAACTCACATAATGAGACAAAAATCCTCATTTTGTTGAGGAGGGACAGGTCCCCCTGGAATAATACATGTCCA
>JAGMEZ010000439.1 GCA_023127905.1 Caldifarciminota bacterium | reverse complement strand
GATAAAATTTAAATAATGATTATTGGTTAGAAAGGAGGAAAAACAAATGGAAGAAACGGGGCAGCGACGATTAAAATTTGTAGATTTCACCAAAAAGGATGTCAAGAGGTTGAAGAAGTTTACCGAGTTTGTTGAAGATTCGATAGACATGTATCTTCAGGACATGAACGATTACTTCAAGAGATTACCGGAGTTTTTAAAGGAAATACCTAAAGAGCACCATAATAGAGTTTTGAATGAAATTCCTAAAGATATCATCTTAACTATCTCTAAGGGGAATTTCGATTCAGAATCATTAGCGCAAATACGCAAATATGCAGGTTTTATAACTGAGATAGGTGTTTCCCTTGATTGGTATTACGGTATTATTTCATACACATTTAAAATGCTTGTCGATATATATGTTACTATAGGGGGTGCAGAACTTCACGAGATTCCTGAATTGACACATTCAATAAATAAGGCTTTGATAATAGTTCTGAGTTTATTCACGGATAATTTTATGGAAAAGGTTGAAGCACAAAAGGCATTGGAATCGCTTCTTAAAGAGCTATCTACCCCTATTTTGCATACATGGGATGGTGTAATCGTTATGCCACTTATTGGCACGTTAACGAGCGATCGTGCCCAGGAAGCTATGGAGGTGTTGCTTAATAGTATAACTCAATACCGTGCGAAAGTTGCAATAATCGACATAACTGGAGTGTCTGTTATTGACTCTATGGTGGCGGAACACCTGATAAAGACAGTCAAAGCAGTAAAGATCCTTGGAAGTGAGGCAATAATTACGGGAATCTCTGCAGAAGTTGCATCAATACTTGTCAGGATAGGAATTGAGGTTGAGGAGTTCATAACGAGGAGCAGCTTACGAGAAGGTTTGCAATATGCAATTAAAATTGTCGAGGGAAAGTAAATGAATATACATGTGCCGATATTGAAGCTGGGGAAAAGCCTTCTTGTGCCAATTGAGATCGAACTTACTGATGAAATGGTGGAAGATCTGCATATAGGGATTTTAAAGGAGATTGAGAAAACTAATGCAAAAGGATTAATAATCGATGTATCTCTTATCGAGGTCGTTGATTCTTTCTTTGCAAGGATTCTCATAAATATTGGGAGAGCAGCTAAGTGCCTTAACTGCAATACAGTGATAGTGGGCGTTACCCCTGAGATGGCGCTTACTCTTACCAAAATGGGGTTTGAGTGGCGTGGTGTCGAAACCGCCCTTGATGTTGAACAGGCATTGGACAGAATAGGAAGATGATGGATGCAGCTGAGCGATTAGAGATTAAAATTGCCAACGAAGCCGATATATTAAAATCGCGTAATAAGATAAGGGTATTTATTATGAACAATTTGCATTTTTCTCTTCTCGAAAGGATGCATGCATTAACTGCTCTCTCTGAATTGACGAGAAACATTTTTAAATACGCAGGTGAAGGAAAGGTAGTAGCGGATATTTTACAAAAACCAAACGGAAAAAAGGGTATACAACTTGTTTTCAGTGACAGTGGACCTGGTATTCCGGATATTGATGAGGCGCTGAAACCTAAACCCATAAGTAAATATCAAACAGGCATGGGAATTGGGTTGAGCGGTAGCAAGAAGCTTGCTGATGAGTTTGATATAGAATCCGCAGAAGGTAAAGGAACAATCATAACCTGGATAAGATGGGAAAGACATTAAATAATTCCTACTGACAGCCTTTTTTAAATCTCTTTTTTGGACAGGATAACGGGATTTTCAGGATTTTTCCCGGTGTTTCGAGAAAGCAATTCCCGAAACCAAATCATCCCCTAAATAAGTAGCGTTGGGGCTTGTCCC
>JAGMEZ010000438.1 GCA_023127905.1 Caldifarciminota bacterium | reverse complement strand
TGTAAAGACCTGTTAAATCATCAATGTATTCTTTTTTTATTCTAGCCATTTTTAAATCTTATATACGTATACACGCTATTCTTGTTTTTTCTATTATACATTTATCATCCAATTATTCCATGTTATTATCCAAACCCTTTACTACCTGCTGTTTTAAGCATAATTCGGTTTCCTCAACATATTCCATAGAATCGGTTATTATTGGATTTCACCAAATTTAGAATCACAACACCAAATATTTGAAATCTGTCCTCCCATTAATTAAATGTGAAATCTTTTTTAGTAAAAAGCTCTAAGCAGACATCTACTACATCGCTGTTATAAAGTGTACCTTTATTTTGTGATATTTCCTGGAGTGCTTCTTCTATTTTGTGAGCTGGTCGGTAGGGACGTGCAGAGCACATTGCCTCGACCACATCGGCAACAGCAATGATTTTCCCCTCAAGTATAATGTTCTTGCCATCAAGTTGCTGAGGATAACCACTTTTATTAATTCTTTCGTGATGTTGAAGTACGATATTCGCGATTGGCCAATCAAATTCTATCGATTTTAATATGACAGAACCAACTCGGGGGTGGCTCCTGATTTTCCTGGTTTCAGCGTCGGTTAACTCGCTAGGTTTGTTGAGGATTTCCTGAGGAATTAGTATTTTACCGATATCGTGAAGAATCGCAGCTATGCGGATTCCTTCAATCTGTTTATCCGAAAGGCCCATCTCCCTTGCTATAGCACAGGCAAGCTTAGCAACTCTTCGTTGATGTCCCGCTGTATATGGATCCTTCATCTCAACGGTCACCGCCATAGCATGCACTATATCTTCAGTAATCTTCTTCAATTTATTAAAACTCTTTTTTAATTCTTCTTCTGCTCGTATGCGTCCTGTAATGTCACGTCCAAAACTCACTGTCCCAACAATTTTACCTTTTTCATAGATAGGCGTAGTATTTACTGATAATGTAAAAACCCCACCATCCTTTTTATTCACTCTCACTGTGTAATGTTGTGGCTTACCTGATAAAGTTTCTCGAAAAACTTCACCTACAATTTCTAAATCATCAAGATAAATGAGAGGAATAAAGGATTTCCCTTTCCAATCTTCAAATTTATGACCACTTATTATTTCTGATTGACGGTTAAAAAACATCAGATTACCTTGCGTATCCAACAACCAGATCATATCATTGGCATTTTCAATCATCGTTCGGTAGCGTTCTTCACTTTCAACCAAGGATTCCTCTGCAAATCTTCGTTTTTCAAGTGCAAGTTGAAATAGTTCAATCCGTCGAATAAGAGAATACACCAAAAGAGCCATACCAATTGAGACCATTAAACCAAAGAGAAGTAATAGAAGATTCCCTTTTAGAGTAATGGCAGAATATAATCTTGGTTTAGGTTCCATCACAAGCAACCATACTTTTTCACGAAATTGGATTATCTTCTCTGCATGCCATGCTCCGGTTTCACTTTTTCTATCATCAGATCTATGCTGGAAAATGAGATCTTCCCCTTCGTAGATATCCAACCAGAAATCATCAAACACACCCCTTGCAAGACAAATTTCAACCATCGGTTTAATCTGAAAGGCAGCATCTAAATAACCTTGAAGTTGACCCTCATAAATTAAAGGCCAGTCTACGGCAAAACCCTGCCCACCCTGGAATAATTCCATAGACGGTGTAATCCCATATTTTTGAGTCCTCTCAACCTGTATAAATGCTTCTCGACATTTAGGTTCAGCAGTTTCGTGTATGTCCATATCTATTGCACGACGATTGGTTTCTTCAGGATATACCCAACGAATAATACCCTTGGGGTCAACCCAGTTTATAGCCTGAAAACCAGGATAATTGTTATAGTAAAGTTCGGCAAACTGGAGAAATCGTTTCTTACTGAAGTCAGGGCGTTGAACCCAACGCTCTGCCATTACTTCCAATGCTGATAAACGTGCTTCTATAAATTCTTCCAATCGGATGCATACTTGTTCTGCTGCAGTATTTGTATGTTGGTGTACGAGTTCCTTATGATTTATAATTTGATTGTTTACAATTAAAGCAGTAATGCCAGCAAGAAGAAGAAATACAACTAATGAAAGAATTCTCTTCAACCCAGACTTATATGGAATTACCATTATTATCTCTCTACATATTTATTTCGAGTTGTCCAGAATTTTTTAATAGGTATATTCGTATGTTCCTCATCACACGAGATTGAAACCTGAAGAATTTTATTACCCTCGATATTATTCTTTGCAGGTCTATCTATATAAATTATACATTCTTATTCAAAAAAAGTCAATAAAAAAATTTAAAATTGGGGGAAGTGATAAATCAGATGATAAGAGACTTTAGATTCTCTTTGGTTATAAGAAAAAAATCATCTCCTTTGCAAATAAAATCATATTAAGAGGAAGAACCGAAGAAGCAGAGAAGTTGCTAAAAAGAGCAGAAAAGATAGTTCTGTTAGTGGGAGAGTAAGGATGGAGGATAAACTACAAGTGAAAAGTTAAAAGTAAAAAATTTAATCTAGATTAAATACTGTTGGATGTAGATGAAAGAACAGGTAAGGCATCCAACCTTACAATAAATGCCATCATTGCGAAAAGACTCACTTATTCACTGATGAAGCAATTCAATTTTTGGAAGGAGTAGCAGAGCTTGCTCTGCGTTACTTAACGCGAAACAAGTTTCGCTACTCCACTGCACCATAGAGGGGTTCGTAACAACGGTGTGTAACAACAACAGGGGAGGCATCTTGCCTTACCTGTTTTGTATGATAAATCTCTTTAGTGAAATTATTTCATAAATAGAATCTTTCTTGTCTCTGTGTAACTCCCCTGAGACAATCTGCAGTAGTAGATACCCGAGGGCAACCTTCTCCCGTGATCGTTCTTCCCATCCCAGGTTGCTCCAAGTGAAAAGTTAAAAGGTAAAAGTGAAATCTCCCTCACCTTCCTCCCCGTGACATCAAAGATCTGCAACGAGATATCTTCCATCTTACATCCTACATCCTGCATCCCCAACTCTATTTCTACTTTTTCATTGAATGGGTTGGGTTTAATTTGCAAACGAGCAAAGGAAACGGGAGAAGAAATATTCTCTTCTATTCCAACACCAGAAGAAATACTGAAGTACGAATCGCTCTGGTCTTCGCCAATATTAAGACTTGGGTCATAGGCTAATATCTTTACCAGACAGCTGTCAGATGGAGTATTTGGAATAACCCATTCATAGAGAGAATCATTCGGCTCACCAGTCGCAATTGTGTCCCAGCTAATACCTGCATCAATTGAGTAAAGAATACTGATGGACTCAACCCCAATATTATCATCAGCAAGCCAGGTAATGTCGCAGGTATCACCAACTACAAA
>JAGMEZ010000437.1 GCA_023127905.1 Caldifarciminota bacterium | reverse complement strand
ACTGACGAAATGGAAGCAAAAAGAGAAATTGACGATATATATAATCTCTATAAAAGCGGAATGAACTTCGACACCTTAGTAGTAAACTACTCTCAGGATGGCAATACAAACCAGGAGGGTGGTGACCTGGGATTTATTAAAAAAGGTGAACTTGAGTCAGAAATGGAAAAAATTGCCTTTTCCTTAAAAAAGGATGAAGTATCAGAACCATTTCAAACCTCTTTTGGTTGGCACCTATTAAAGATTAAAGACATAAAAGGCACGGAAAGACGAATTAGCCATCTACTCATAAAGATTGTACCTGGATACGAAACAATTTCGACATTAAAAGAGAAAATAACTAACTTTAAATCGAGTATAAAAGAAATCGGGTTTGAAGAAGCTACAAAGAGTCTCAATCTCGAAACATCTGAAATAATTCTTTTTAAAGAGGATGGAGACTTAGTTCCAGAAAAAGGGAGAATCGTTGGTATCAGCAATTTCATCTTCAGTAAGAAGAGAAAAGAAAATGACGTAGTTGGACCTTTTGTTGGATACGATGCTAAATTCTACATTTTTCTCATCGGGATTTATATAGAACCAAGGATACAGGATTTTGATGAAATCAAAGAGCAAATGAAGAATAAAGCAAAGAGAGATAAAGCACGCGATATTGCTATTGAAGATGCAAAAATATGCTTTGAAGAAATACAAAAAGGTAAAAGCCTTATTCAAGCCGCAAGGATTTTCTCCAAAACACCACGCACACCAGACTTCTTTACAATGAAAGATATAATACCTGGGGTTCCTTATTCTTCAGAATTTTATGGACTTGCATTTACGATGAAAGAAGGTGATATAGGTTTGACAAAAACTGAAAAGGGGGCATTCATCATTAACCTTCTCGAAAGGAAAGATATTAAAAAGGAAGATTTTGAGAAACTATCCACTTCCTTGTTTACCAATATCATTATGAAGAAACGCGATGCTCTCATTTCATCCTGGTTTATGAATTTACGAAAGAATGCAGAAATCAAAGATGACCGTTACCTTATTGATATCTATTAGAACAGCTGCCGATAAACATTCGTTACATAGCGCCGAGGCTTGTCCTCGGCGATTCTTTTCTGGAGTACAATTAAAATAGAATGAAAGAGAAGTATCTTGTTACTGGTGCTAACGGATTCATTGGCAGCCACATTGTTGATTCTCTTGTCACAAAAAGGAAAAGAGTAAAAATCCTCATCAGGAAAAACAGCAACATTAACAACATTGAAGAGCATATAAGAAATAAAAGTATAGAGATTGTCTATGGAGACCTCAGGGATAAAGAATCTCTCAAAAAAGCTCTCGATGAGTGTACAATAATCTGCAATTCCGGTGCACTTACCGACCTCTCCGCATCTCATAAAGACCTGTTTGATGTAAACGTACACTCATTAAAGACGATGCTTGAACTGGCTTCAAAAAGACCAATTTCAAGATTCGTCCAGATAAGTTCAATAGGTGCATTTGACAAACACCATTCTGTAATAAATGAAAGGACACCACTCAATCCAATTAATTCCTACGAATTATCGAAAGTCGAAGGCGAAAGAATTGCCCTTTCATTTTTTAAGGAAAAAAGACTTGCTGTAACAATACTTGAACCATCTGCTGTTTATGGTCGGAGGGTAAATATAGGATTTCCCTATATGCTTGAAGTGCTCAGAAAGGAAATGATGAGATACCCGGTTAATGAAAATAATCTTCTAAACCTCGTATATGTTACAGATGTTGTGGAAGCAATAGAACTTGCGATCGAAAAAGAGGAAGCAATTGGAGAAAGATTTATTATTGGAGGTGAAAAATCATACACGTATAAGGAAATCGTTGAAGCAGCTGCCTATGAACTTGGCGTTCCTCCACCAACAAAACATATCCCTTTAAGTATTGCAAAATCCTTTGTATTTGTCAATCAATGCATTTCAAAAATAAGAAAAAGAAAACCTGAATTAGTAACAAATTACTTTGATTATATCACGACAGATATGAACATTGATATCACAAAAGCAAGGACAATCCTCGGCTTTAAACCAAAAGTAGAACTAAAAGAGGGTATGAGAGAGATGGTGGATTGGTATTTGAGTAGTCACACTTTTTAGGTGGACTAAGAGACTTTAAATCTTGTAGTATATACTTTTCGTGGAAAATCGCCTTTTGCATATTTGATCTTACTTTCTCCCTTTACAAGAGCTTCATCCGCATACGCCTCTATCACTTCACCTATAAAAAGGTTTTTATCCCCTGTTTTTATTTCTTGCCTAACTTTACATTCCATATGAGCTACACATTCATCAATAAAAGGAACTCTTACTTTACGTGCTTGTTGTGGTGTTAAACCTGTTTCTATAAATTTATCTACTTGATATCCCGAGTGGAAACCACAATAATATA
>JAGMEZ010000436.1 GCA_023127905.1 Caldifarciminota bacterium | reverse complement strand
TAGGAACATCACGTTTTGTGTTCCCAGGTTCTCAGGGCGATGCAATAATTGTTTATGAGAACCAAACCAATGCTCATCATTTAATCCAGGATAATTATATCGGAGATGCAGCGCATACGGGGATAATAACATACTCAGGATGCTCTTTTATACAGATTATAAATAATACTGTAGATAATCCTTATGGAAATGGAATAGGTGCACAAACGAGTTCTTACATTTTAGTTGATGGTAATATTATTTACGGTACTGGAACTGCGCAAAACTGGACAAACAAAAGATCTTTACAATTAACAGGTTCCGATCACTGTACAGTAAGAAGAAACATTGTCTACAATGCATATAATGAAGCGATGGAAGCCAATTCTTATAGTTCTAACCAAATCCAAGACCACATTTTTGTTTATAACAATGTTTTCCATACAACTGGCTGGGCAGGTATTGTGTTTGGTTCCTGGGTTAGTGGATGTTATACCACCAATACACCTGTAATAAACAACATTTTTTTTAATATCGCGCTTAGAGGAGATCAGATGTTTAACCCGTCAAAAAATGCTGTTACTCATGTATATGGAGGGACTTGTAACCCGGAAGATGATTTGGGCGATAGTGATGCTGAACTACAGGCAAATAACCTGAAAGATTCCAATTTTCAGAATAATTGTGTGATAATCAATAACCAGGGTAGTATGCCTCGTTATGCACTGCAATATTGGAACACGGATAACACATACAACTTAATGGGAAATGTATCTGAGATAAATGCGTTTGATGAATCTACTACTGGAAATATTGATGGAGATCCTCTTTTTGCCAATGACCCTCCTAATGAAAACTGGTGGTATCTCCAGCAAAACAGTCCATGTATAGATTCAGGAATTGTCGTTTATGATTCAAATGCTGCCATAGGTGGTTGGGATCAACTTACATATAGTGGATCAGCTCCTGACATTGGGGCATATGAATACGAGCAGGGTGGAGTTGAAGAAGAGTCAAGTTTTCATGTCTATCCCAATCCGTGTGAGGTCTTTAGGAGAAATAATTTTATTGCTTTTGAAAACTTAAGCCCGGGTGTTATTATTAAAATATACGACATCACAGGTAGATGTGTTAATGACTCAGGAAACCTTTTAACACCTTCTTACCGTTGGTATGTGACCAATGTATCAAGTGGTGTTTATTTCTTTACAGTAAACTTGACCCTTAATAATAAGATAGTAAAAGGCAAGATTGTAGTGATACGTTGATGAATGAATTTGATGTGTGTGTGTCCAAGATGGGGGTTTTCCTATAGTGGAAAATTTATCTGAATACTGTGCTCCTGGGACGCGATTCAATGAGGAGATGGTTCGAGTCTCCAATAATGTTTCATTAAGAGTTATTACATTTTTGCCTTCTCAAAAAAATAATAATCCTACTGTTGTTTTTATAGCAGGTTGGATATCCTTATTGTCAGCCTGGAGAGATGTACTTTGTGAGATGACAAAGGATTTTAAGGTGTTTTATATAGAGACCAGAGAGAAGATTTCGTCTGTGGTAAGAGGGAATGTTGATTATAGTGTAGAAGCAATTGGAAAAGATATTGTAAAAACAGTTTATCACCATAATCTTGGAAACAAGAGCTACATTCTGCTGGGTAGTTCTCTTGGAGCAACTGCTGTTCTTGACTGCTGTCGTTTTCTTAAACAAGCTCCTCTCTGTTTAGTACTTATTGCACCGAACGCAGTTTTTAGAGTGCCGCCGTTAGGTATGTTTATTATCAAAATTTTTAATCCGCTTTTTTACCTGATTATAAAACCTATCGTTAAATGGTATTTTAGGACTTTTCGGTTAGATATAAAAAGTGATTTTAGACAGTATAAAAAATACTGCAATTACCTGGATGCTGCTGATCCATGGAAACTAAAAAAGGCGATAATGTCTTTTTCAAAATATGAGGTTTGGGATGTACTTGAAAATATTGAATTTCCAGCATTAATTATTGGGGCATCAAGGGACGTATTTCATGACCCAGAAAATATACAGAAAATGATTTCTATGATGAAATATTCTACATATATAGATTTAAAAACTAATAAATTGACACATAGTAGAGGATTGGTTGAGGAAATAAGAAGGTATATTCAACTCTATCCCCCCCTTGCTAAAGGGGGACAATAGAAGAAGGAAAGTCCGAAATTAGGAGGTAATGGGAAAAAAAGTATGAAAGAATATGAAAGAAACCACAAAAACAAACCACAGAGACCACAGAGAAAATACTATCTCACTATTTCAAACAAAAAGGATTACACAAAAGACAAGATAGAGAATAATGGATGATGAAAATGAAAAAACAGGTGAGGCATCCTGCCTCACTACGAGGCTGGAAGCCTCGTCTATAACTTAAAAGAAATTGAGTTCACAGAGGGGGGAGGGAAGGCAATGTTTAATAAGTTGTTGAATCTAAATAACCTCTGTGTTCTCTGTGGTGAATCTTTTCCCACCACTAATTAAGAAAATGGGAGGTTTTATGAGATGGCATAAGCAATTAATTTCATTGGTGCTGTTAGGAATGATTGTGTCCTGTGGAAAGGGAATTGGTGAGGAGGAGGTGAAGGATAAAATTAAAGCGTGGTGGGGAGCAGAAGAAATTGAAAATGTGATTATTGATGCACAAATAAAGAGAGGAACATCTATTATTGTTGATGCAAGATTGGTTGTTCCTGGCGATACTTTAAAGACCAATACATATGAGTTTGTGAAAACCAAGGAAGGATGGAGAATTGGATATGGACCAATTGAGAAAAAGAAGCTAAAATATTTACTAACAAAGATTGGACCGAAAGAAATTGAGCTTCTGAGAGAGCAATTGCAGTATATAGAAATCTTCAAGGGTATTTTAGATGCCTATGCTTCGTATACTGAGGGTAAATATCCAGCTTTTTTAGATGTAAAAATAAATGAAATCTCGGATTACGAGGGTGAGAAACAGGAGTATTCTGTTCTTGATTTATTAAAGCCCTTTTTAAGTAAGGAATATCTCTTTATTGATGCTTTTGGTGATACCAATGAGTGGTTTGTTGAGTACGGAGGAAAGATTGTGTATTTTCCATTAAGAATAGACGGAAAAGCAACATTAGAGTATACACTAAAAGGTTCTATGGATAGTTGCTTTACTGATGATATTTTTAAGAAAAGAGAATAAAAAGATCTACTTATTTAATCTAATTCTTTAAGACACCACATGGTCGCTTTCTTCATTAAATCCCAATCAGAACCTTTATCATCCAGTTCATCGGCAAAACTTGTTCCGTCACGCTCACTGTCTTCCTCGAATTCAGGATGAGGTCCGATAATGAATACCCTTCCTGAATCGTAATTAAAGGTTACAATTGCTGCCTCATTTCCAATATTGTACCTTGCCAGGATATCTACTTCAGCATTGGTGTTGGGAATAAATACCGGGCCCCAATAGTAAAGAATCCATGTTGTATCTGGTTCTGATTCAGTTATTGGATGTAGCGAATCAACGATGTCTACTCTACACATCCCATAATTAGGATAAGGAACGATTTCATCTTCAGGACCTCTGGTTGTGCCAGGGAATATACCCAAAGGGGTCATCGGTAGCTGGTTGCCTTGCCAGTAGACTTTTTCACCCGTAAAGTATGCTCCCCCACAAATTCCAATATAGCCTCCACCGTTTCTAATAAAATTTTTTATATTTTCTTTACCTGCTGAAGAAAGGTCATGACCATAGTGATACATATCACCACCAGGTATACACAGGATTTTGTAGTTGTCAAGACCTTGTGTATTAATGCTGTAAGCAGTCACATATTTAACTGAATAACCCATCCATTGAAACATGTTCAAAGATGCTTTTAGACAATCTTC